>JAUVIJ010000156.1 GCA_030592835.1 Candidatus Cloacimonadota bacterium
ATATTTTTCACAGGATCGGTGACGAGAAAATATATTTTTTAGCGGCAGAATGGTATTTTCAAGCAGGATACTCCGCAAAGGGAAGAGAAATTCTTGAATATGAATTTACGGATCCTACCCTGCAGGAGTATGCTTATCAGCAGCGAAGTCAACTTGAAGTCGATCAGGACATCAAAAGGGAAATGATCACCGATTTTCTCACAGAAAAACCGCAGTCCGTATTCTCACCGGAATTCAGACAGATATTGGGAGAATAAATTATGAAAGCTTTCCTTAATATCCTTTTAATCTTCTTTTTGATTTTTCTCGGATTTAAGTTTATCCGGTTTCTTATCCTTATACCTTTTCAAATCTGGATCGTTTTATTCCTGATCATGATCCTGATATATTTTAAGTTGAGAAAAACTTATATAAGAGATAAATACAAACCCTCGGATTTGGACCCCGAGAACGAGATAATTGTAGATGCAGAAGTAGAAGTCGAAACTAAAGATACCGATGAAAAAAGTGATTCAGGAACTGACGAATCATAATAGAGCTTTATTAAACAATTTTCAGTACCATTTGCAGGTAGAAAAAGGTTTGTCAGAAAATTCAATTTCAGGATATTCCAAGGATCTTCACGATTTTTTTTTATGTCTGGATAAACCAGCAGAGAAAATATCCACTACAGAGATAATGAACTATTTCGTTCAACTCCAGGAAATAGGATTAGCTCATACGAGTATAGCCAGAAAAAGAAGCTCGATCAAAACCTTTTATAGCTTTATGCTTGAAGAGGAGATTGCTATTCTTGTAAAATTGGAAAAACTTCCTAAAATAAAATTTTCTCAAAAGTTACCTCAGATCCTTTCGGTGCGTGAGATGTTGTATTTACTGGATTCCATTACAACTGAGAACACCCTGGGAATGAGGAATAAGGCAATGCTGGAACTTTTATACGCCAGTGGTTTACGGGTATCGGAATTAATAAATCTTACCATTCATGATATTTACTGGCAGGACAAAATTGTCCGAGTAACGGGAAAAGGAAATAAACAAAGACTGGTTCCGGTAGCGGAGAAATCTCTCAAATTTGTAGTTGATTATTACAATAATAACAGGAATTTCCTGAAAAAGAACAGAGAAACAGCTATCATGTTCTTAAATAGATTCGGGAATCCACTAACCCGAATGGGTGTCTGGAAGATTATTAATAAGATTGCCCTAAAAGCTGGCATTAAGAAACATATTTCACCCCATACCTTCAGGCATTCTTTTGCAACACATTTGCTTGAGGCCGGAGCTAATCTGAGGATTGTGCAGACCTTACTGGGACATGTCAGTATCAATACAACCCAGATTTATACTAACATCGACAGGAGTTTTATTATCAAGGAGCATAAATTGTATCATCCGAGAAGTTAATAACAATAATTTTTTCGGATGTAGAATAGATTTATTGACATCAATAATTAATATAAAAAAATGTCCAAAATTTAAACTGACGGAGGATGAAATGTTGAAAACGGTTGGTACCGGAATCTTCCTAACACTGCTTATATTCTGTAATTTTTTGTATGCTGATAAACCTCTTGAAAGAGTAGCCAATGAGCTTGGAGTACAGGGTGAAGAACTGTACAACAGCGGAAAATATTTTGAAGCTGCTGAGAGTTTTTACGAAGCCGTAGATAAATATCAAGAAGCCGTTGAAAAAGATGGAATCCCGGAAGATAGGAATAAGATCGATACCTGGTATTATTATGCTTACCAGGCATATCTGAATACCGAAAATTTCGAAAAAGCACTGGAGCCTCTTGACGAAAGAATAAAACTTGATCCGGGGAATTATGATCTCTATAAAGAAAAAGGTATTATCTATAACAAATATTTAAGAAGAACGGAGAATGCAATAACAGTCCTTGTGGATTATGATAGAAAATACTCGAACCTCAAAGCCAGGAAGAAAATTGCCAAATATTATACTGATCTGAAGGATTTTGAATCTGCAATTATATGGTATAATAAGGCATTGGAGATTAAATCGGATGATGCTGCTGTGATCAAGAACATTGCAACCCTCAATGTGGAACTGGGCCGGGATAAAAATGCGATTAAAGCCTATCAAGACTTTCTGGAAACCAATCCTAAAGAAAGTGTCCTTATTAAAACTTATAAAAATATGGGTGCTCTCTATGAAAAATTGGAAAATACACAGAAATCTATCGAATATTTCGAAAAGTCACTGAACCTGAAATTCGACAGTAAAGTAGGATTGAAATTGATAACAAAATATTATGATGTTGGATTTTATGATGATGCAATGGATAAAATAGAACTGGTGCTGGCTAAAAAGCCGAGTAACAAAGATGCCCTTTATTTCAAAGCTATGATTAATTATGAGAATGGAGAAATGGCAATAGCTAGAAGCGATTTCAGCAGACTTGTTAATGATACGAAATATGGAAAATCTGCCCAGGGATTTATCAAGAGTATTGATTCCCAGTAATAATGATGAGAGATATAATATTAGCAGCTAATTGGAAAATGAATAAATCCTTTACTGAAGCAGAGGATTTTATCTTTAATTTGACCGAATATCTGGAGAAAGACTCCTTTGATCCAGTAAAAATAGTCATCTGTCCACCCGCATTATATTTGGAAATGATAAGCGATTATGCTGTTGAAACTGGTTTCTTTACCGGTGCTCAGGATGTCAGTGTTCATGATATAGGTGCATTTACAGGAGAAATTTCTGCATCTATGCTGGCTTCTATGGAAGTTGATTACTGCATTATCGGTCATTCAGAAAGACGCAAATATCACGCAGAGACTGATGATCTTATCGGGAAAAAAATGAAAATTTTACAGTCAGTTGATATCATACCCATTGTTTGTATTGGAGAAACCGGGATCGAGAGAGAACAAGGAAAAACAGAAGCCATAATCGAACAGCAACTGTCAGGCATTTTTACGGGTAAGGAAATTAAAGATAAGATCGTACTTGCTTATGAACCCATCTGGGCTATAGGTACAGGGAAAACGGCGACTCCCGATCAGGCACAGGAAATGCATCACTTGATTCGTAACTGGATGAAGATTGAATATTCATCAGAATTTGCCAACAATCTCCCAATATTGTACGGTGGCAGCATGAAACCTGAGAATATTAAGGAATTACTGTCTCAACCAGATATCGATGGAGGTTTGATAGGTGGAGCTTCATTGGATTTTGAGAAATTCCATTCAATGATAATGTCAGCTAAAATACTAAGTGTAGGATAATCAAAGAACAGATTATTCTGCTGTAACCCGCGATCTGTCATCGTGGGTTGTTTTTTTGAGGTATATTATGTTAGATCTGAAATTTATCAGGGAACATCCGGAACTAGTTAAAAAAGCAGTCGAAAATAAAAATGAGAAAGTCGATATCGACCGGATATTGAACCTTGATCAAGATAAAAGGAAACTGCAGTTTGATTTTGATAACCTGAGAGCTCATCAAAACAAAGTCTCGAAAGAAATCCCAAAGCTGAAAAAAGCAAGTGGGGATACTTCCAAAATCATCAGGGAAATGAGTGAAATCTCCTCCCGGATCAAGGAACTTTCTGCTGCTTTGCATCAAACATCTGAACTACTGGAATCTGAACTTCTCAAGATTCCAAATCTGCCTGATCCTGATGTTCCTTTGGGTAACGAATCCCAAAACAGGCTGATAAAAACAGGCGGGACTAAAAAAGTATTCGATTTTGAGCCTGTTGATCATCTTGCACTGTCTGAAACCAACAAATTGCTGGATTTTCAGAGATCAGCCAAACTTTCCGGAAGTGGTTTTTTTGCCTATACAGGACTGGGCGCAATGCTGGAAAGAGCTCTGATAAATTTCATGTTGGATTTCCATATTACAAAACATGGTTATCAGGAATTGTTTCTGCCCGTTCTCGTGAATCGCAAAGCAATGATTGGTACGGGGCAGTTGCCTAAGCTTGAAGAAGATATGTACCGTATTGAAGAAGATGATCTCTTCCTGATACCTACTTCTGAGGTTTCGTTAACCAATTTCTATGCTGGTGAAATCCTGAACTTGAAAGACCTGCCCCGGAAATTAGTTTCTTATAGCCCCTGCTTTCGCAGAGAAGCCGGTTCTTATGGTAAAGAAACCAAGGGGCTGCAAAGAATGCACCAATTCAATAAAGTGGAGATGGTGCGGATCGTAGAACCGGAAAATTCCTATCGTGCTCTCGAAGAAATGCTGGTTGATGCAGAGGACATCCTGGAAGCTCTGGGTCTGCATTATAGGATTTTAACCCTGGCGACCGGTGATCTCAGTTTTGCATCTGCAAAAACTTATGATATCGAAGTCTGGGCTCCCGGAACAGGAAAATATCTGGAAGTCTCTTCAATCAGTAATTTCAAAGATTTCCAGGCCAGGCGCGCTTCCTTGAGATATCGTGACAGGAATGAAAAGGTAAATTTTGTTCATACACTGAACGGGTCTGGTCTGGCTACACCTAGAACAATGATCGCTCTTCTGGAAACATACCAGAATCAGGATGGAAGTCTGGATTTACTCACCTGTTTGAAAAGCTATATTCAGGCAGATCTATAAAAAATATTTCAATTATATAAATTGATCTTGTGGTTAAAGTTAAATAATATTGTTGTCTCCTAAGTAAGTAGTATTATATTGTTTACATCAGATTTTATTTGACACGTGTAGGTATAGTTTCAATTTTGCCGAACCTGTTTCAGTAGAGTCGGGTTTTTGTTCATTTTCAGTAATAAATAATAGAAGTGCAAGTTGAGTGGTGGTCAGGAAGTTAATGATG
>JAUVIJ010000051.1 GCA_030592835.1 Candidatus Cloacimonadota bacterium
CCAGCATCCAATCTTCCTGGGAACCGCTTCCGGAACGACCCCAGAGAAAGTAACCTTCGAAATCATGACGTAAACGATAACCTGTCCAGGGGTTTATCAATGCTTCTGGTGCATAATATACACCGGGTGGGTAAACACCCGGTATACCTACCGGGTAGGTATCGGGATCGTAATTATCTATATAGCTATCCAAAAATGGCAAACTATCCTGCCAGCCTATATAAGCCTGATCGATAACTGTTGGATCAACATTATTGTACTCGGATTCGTTATCCCAGTAAACTGTTATCTCGTTACCTATATCATCCATTCTAAGATAAGTGGACGGAAAATAAGGCGGTTCAGGACCAACATAATGAATAAATGTGTCAGGTAAGATAACTGTTTCCAGGGTCTGGGCTTTACCATATATTTTTTTTGCCCAGAGAGATTGCACTTTAAGATCAAGAAGATTATCACCTGGGAAAATAGCAATAACTATCTTCATAGTTTTTCCAGGTATTAGATTCCAGGAAGTTTCAGATGGATTCGACATACCCTCCATATCACCATAAAAGGCAAAGAGATATCGAGTATCAAGGGGTGTGTCGAGTTGAGTTTCGGGAAAATCTCTTAAGGATGTGTATTTCGAATCATCCGGATTCCTGTCCGTCAGTAACCAGTACTGCTGATTAGCAGTCTGTCCTGGAGGATCGGGATCGAGAGGATCGGTGTCATCCGGTCCGTCACCAACATCCCAGGTCCAGCAGGAAAATTCCAGTTCATCCGGATCGGGAGAACAGACACGGGATCCCACATAACCCTGAGTAAGACCATTGTCACCATCATAATCATAGGTGTAGGCAAACTCATAACCTTCCCCGGGGACATAACTACTGACATCGTCTGTGGCAATTGTAGATCCACCCCAGGCTTGAGGTCCAACATCAGAATCCATGTATATACCCATAGCACAATCGAAAAGCGTATCGAGGACATTCATGTTGGTAATACTAAACTCGAGATAAACAAGGTTTTTAATATGTTCATAACTCCATTGAAGGCTGAGTTGGCGAACCCGCACGTTCAGGGGATAATGTTTGCTTTGATCTTTGCTGTCTCCCCAGTCTCTCTCTCCGGCTGTTCCAAAGGGACTGTAATCGTAATAATAGGCAAGATAATCCTGTTCGGAAACCGGATAGCCGTCTTCATCATAAAGGGAGTCACCATCGTCGTCAGACGGTTCGGTGAAGTTGTAGATCTCGTTAGATTCATCACTCAAATCAACGAATCCCAAGGGGAACCAGATATTAAGGTTTTCTGTAACCGAAGTAAAATCTGATGTCTCCAGTTCATGCAACCACTGACTACCCATATGGCTAAATTGAGAAGGCAGCTCATCTCCACAACGGAAGGGGAAATCATACCCCAGCGCATCTTCGTCAATTAACCCATCACCATCATCATCAACACCTCTTCTCTGGCTTCTGATAGAAGTTAAGGCCACATTATCAGAACTATTATATTGTGAATACTGCTGACCAAGCGATGAAATTTCCAGGGGATTATAGGCAGGCAGGAATTCTTTCAGATCCTGATCACCATCGAAACCCTCCGATACCAGAGTATCGACTACCAGGACCAACCCAGGTACCCAGCCATTCTCTTCATCACCTTCTGCAACTACATCATTCTCATCGTTTGGCGGCCAGTTAAGCCAAAACAGTCGTCGATTAAAATTATCTCTCCTGATCTTCTTAGCACCAAACCAGAGAGCACCACGGTAGAGATAATCTATTCCGCTACCACCCGGATACTCCAGGGAAGGCCAGGGCGGGTTACTGTCGCCACCGGATCCGAAGAATCCGTAGTTACTAATCCGCAGCCAGATATTACCGACATTGTGCCATTTGTTAAGATCCAATTGCTTGTCGGCTCCATGATCCACTACAGCTTTTGCAAAAAGCAAACTTCCTACTGCAAGCAGAATCACTATTGTTAGAAGGATTTGTATTTTCGTGAACTTCATTTATATTCCTCCAATTCTTAATTCTTCAAATTAAAGGTGACATCAAAAGTAACCCAAACCGCAACAGGTTTTCCACCACTTTTAGCAGGGGAGAATTCCCATTTCCTGACAGCGGTTACAGCTGCTTCATCAAGACCACCGGGACCGGACATAAGAGATTTAACCACATTGACAGCTCCAACTGAACCATCGGTAAAAACTTCAACTTCCAGCCAGACTTTACCCTCTATACCTGCTTTTTTCGCAAAATCAGAATACTCGGGTTGTACTCTTCTGATCGCTACAGGTGGATCCTCGTAGATCTGAAACCTGTCAGTCGCACCGAAAGTTTGAGGAACTTCCTCTTCCTTATAAGGATCGAGCACGGTTGGAGCGATCGTTTCAATAATTTCTATTTCTTCATCTTCCTCATCGGAAATCTCGTCATCAATTACAATCTCGATCGTTGGTTTTACAGTTGTATCCGGAGGTTTGATCTTCTGTAGATCTTCCGGTGGGATCTCGATCGCAATCATCTCTCCGATCTCCCTTCTGAAAGGTTTTACTTCCAATTTGGGAAATACCAGAAAAGAAAATAACAGAATTAAAATCGCCAAGCTGACCGATTTCTCGTAATAACTCTGGGCTACGTCTTTCCAATCTGTTAGTTTAATATGCATAGCCACCTACCTTTTCAATTTCGCTTCAAAAGAGACCCGTAAAGCACTGGCTTTCCTTAATTGATTGAGTACATCCGACATTATTCCATAATTAGTTTCTTTATCAGTCCTGAAACAGGTGATCATGTTGAAATCTTCACTCAATTTTTTCTGCATAACATACTGTACATCAGGAACCGATACTTCCATATCATCAATGGAAATAAGGCCACTTCTTCCTACATATATCGTAGAAGCATGGTTACGAGGTATTTTCTCAATTTCTCCTGCTTTAGGGAGATTTACTTTCAACCCTCTTTCCCGTACGAATACCGTAGATACCATGAAAAATAGTAGCAGCAGGAAGGCTATGTCAGACATGGAGGCAGTCGGGATCAGCATTTCGGGTTTTGTCTTTTTAACTATCTTTGCCATAATACCTTCCTAATTGGTTGATAATGATATTTTCTCAGCACCAGCTGCCTGTATTTTGTCCAGAGCTTGAACCATGAACTTGTATTTACTCATCCTGTGGGTCCTTAAAGATACCACCATGTCAGGATTTTCGCGGACTATTTCATAGATCTTGCTTTCCAGTTCATTGAGAGTAACCTCCTCTTCCAGATCAACACTTCTGAGCAGTATTTTGCCTTCATCATTGATCTCTACCCGAGTCAGGTTCTCTTTTTTGATCCTGCCCTTGCTTTCACCCATTTCAGGCAGAACCAGTCCTAGCCCTTTTTTGATATCGAATTTGGTCGTCGACAGGAAAAAGATCAGCATGAGAAAAGCTATATCAGACATGGAGGCAGTTGGTATTCCTCCAAGACTTTTTCTTTTCCTGCGTAAATTCATTTATCCCCCTCTATTTATATTCTACGAGGGTTTCAATAAGTTTTTCAGAACCTCTTTGCATGTCAATGACCAGAGTATCCACCATTCCAAGGAACATGTTATTGAAGAACTGGATCGGTATGGCAACTGCTAGGCCAGCCGCAGTTGTAATCAGAGCAACCTGAATACCGCTGGCAACGATTGTCGGTTCGACTTCACCGGCTGCAGCAATATCACGGAAAGCGCGGATCATACCTACAACCGTTCCAAAAAAACCGAACATGGGAGCTAGGTTTATGGAGGTTGAGAGAGGAATAAATCCTTTTTCCAGAAAAGCCATTTCCATAACACCGGCATTTTCAATCGCTTTTTCTACAGCTTCGATACCTATATCTACTTTCAGCAGTCCCAAATGGATGATTACGGCTACAGGACCTTTTGTTTTTTCACAAAGCTGGATCGCTTCATCATATTTTTTTTCTTCGACCAGAGGGATCAATTTCTGCAGGAAATCATTCAGGTTTATTTTAGCATAACTGAGAGAGACAATTTTCCAGATAATCGTTGCAAGAGCCCAGATCACCAGAACAAGTATCGGCCACATAACAAAACCACCCTGTATAAACAGATCTACCAGACCGCTACCAACAAGCTTTCGGGCGAACATTTCCAATCCGCCAGACTGTGGCGCTTCCTGAAATGGAGTTTCTTCCACCACCTCTTCGGTTTCTACGACTATGTCCTCATCAAGCTCATCCTGGGCCATGACAACAGCCGTAACCATAAAGTTGAAAAGCACCATCATAAGCAATATTTTAACAAATTTACTCATGCTCTACTTCCTCCTAATAATTATATTTATTTTATTACCAGTTAAAAGACATACCAAAAGTAATTTTTCGGCCGCTATCCCAGTTAGCCGGATTCGCTGTCGAAAGATTATAGATATATTCGGTTCTATACGGTGTATAATCTGTACCTTGAAGGGTCAGATCCTCACCATTATAATAAGGAGATCCAGTTCTCGAATAAACCGAAAAAACATTCCTCTTGTTGAAAAGATTATCGACATCGACGTATAATTTCAGGGATACATTATCGCTGAAATTAATTCTCTTGGATAATTTAAGATTAGCAGTTTCAGTATAATTCATACGTTCCTGATTGGTATCGAGTACAGTATCATCCTCGGTAGTAACGGTATAAGGTCTGCCTGAGGAAATCTGATACAGGAAGTTTACAGTGAAATCATCAAGGGGGAATTTAACATCGGTGAAGGGCAGGAAATATTCCTCGTCCCGGGCGATCTTGAAGGTCATATTCAAACTTGCGGAATGTCTGATATCCCAATCAAGGGGAAATTCCCGAATTTTTGTATCTTCGTTTTGAGTTGCATTCACTGTGGAATCATTACCATCAGCCCAACCCAGAGAGTAGGAGAAAGATCCCGATATGAAGTTGGACAGCATTTTTTGAAGATTGAAATCAATTCCTCTGGCACTGCCGTAATTCTCAGATATATAACCATAAAGATCTGTGGTAACATCGACATTAGAACCGGGTTCAATATCATACCAGGGTACAAGAGTACCATCGTCCTGAAGGTAATATTTCACGGTACTTACGTAATTATAAATATTTTTGAAATATGCCTGTACGTCAACCACGTAATCCTCACCGAACTGTTTCTGGAGCCCGACTTCGTAGGTTACTGTAATCTGAGGTTCCAAATTAAAGTTACCTATGGTGATATTCTGATTACTGATCAATGCGTCTTGAGGGGTCACAGAAGTGAAGATATACTGCATCTGCGGTAACTGGTTCTGATAATTATAGGCAAAATGCAGAACAGTGGTCTCGGAGATCGGATGAGAAACACCCAACCTTGGTGAGATCATCAATTGTTGCTTTTCATCATCCTCAAATTCCACTTCTTCAAATTCGCCGGCATTCCGGAGAACTTTATACTTATTTCCCAAATTCCAATAATCAAACCTGAGACCGGCATTAACGATCATACCTTCCCATTCCATTTTATCCTGTAGGTAGTATGATACCTGTAAGGGATCTGCTTCGTATCCGTCTCTCTGTCCGGTAGCAGTTGTAATAGCCGCAAAAAGATCTTCCTGGCTATAAAAATCCATGTCTTCAAAAGCGATTTCTAGGGTATCACCGTAGGTGTCGCTTCCCTCCTGCATATCGATAATAGGATCACCTTCATTAACATGCTGGAAAGGATCGACATTGGAGAGATACTCAAAATATCTTAAGGGATCGATATCCCAGGGATCTGAAACCTGATCTTTTACTATGTGGTGTTGGATAAATTCGAATCCGGTTTTGAAACCATGGATCTGATTTAACTGATATTCAAAATCACTTCTCAATGTATAAGATTCGGTTTTATCATCGATATTGAATCTGTAGATGGCACCTGGAGATCCGAATTCATTTGCCAGACCGTTAGGATTCCCGAGAGAATAGTAAGACCAGTCATATTCAGCTCCTTCCCCGATAAAGCCATTATCCGTAAGCATGTACATTCCGGATGTATTTATACCTTGAAGGTTTTCATAATAGGGATCGAATCCGAGAGGATGCTCCCAACTTGGTGCATCAATCTGAACAAAATAATCATCCCTGGAAATTCCCCTGGGACCCTGGTATGAATTTTTCTTGTAATAACTCGCTTTGACATTCAGGTTCATCTGAGGACTGAAAAGATGATCGTAAGTAGCAATATACTGACGCTGCTCGTTTTCAACTTCGGCATAATGTTCCAGTGCATATTTCCAGTTATGAGCATAGGGATACCAGTGATTCTGATTACCCCTGACTGCAAAAGTAAAGTTTTGTCTAGGATTGAATTTATACTTCATTTTCAGGTTAGCATTGTAAAGATTATAATTTCTGTCCTGACCCAAATCAAAACCGATGAAATCATCCCTGCCCTCGTAAGGTTGATAAGGGGTATATTCTGAGATCAGCCAGTTGTCGCCGTCATTAGAAAGTTCTTCGTTGGGGTTGGAATCGTAATAGTCTTTGTAGCGGGAATCGTGCCAGTTGGCAGCACCATTGAAGAAAAAAGTGAATTTGTCCTGCAATGATTTTGCAAAAGGACCAAGTACAGGGCCACCAAGAGCAAATTTAATAACGTCAGAATTGGAATTATAGAATCCGTCCGGATCTCCCAAAAGGTGATCGCTGACCAACTCTATTTTTCCGGAATATTCACTGGATCCATCTTTGGTGATGATGTTGACGATTCCTGACTGGGCATTACCGTATTCAGCAGTAAATCCCCCGGTCATGGTTTTCATATCCTGAATTGCATCGGTATCAATGGTAAGAGCAGCACCACCATCGACAGGGTCTGAAACTGAAAGACCGTCTATCGAATATACAACTTCATTACCACGTCCACCACGAACATGCAGGTCACCACCAACTCTTAATACACCGGGAGCAAGAGCTAGAATATCTTCGATATCGTCTACTGCTATATCTCCAATAGTCTCTGAATCGATCGTTGATCCGGAACCAGTATTATCTTTTTGTATCATATCGACCTTGGTTTCACTGATTATCATCCCATCGATTTTGAAGGCAACCGAGGTCAGCTCGACATCGAGGATTTTGGTTTCATCAACATTGATCTTTACTCCGGTAAGAGTGTGGGGATGAAAACCACCACGGGAACATTGTACTGTGTAAATCCCAGGTGGGATGTTTATGATAACAAATTGTCCATTTGCTTTTGTTTGAGTTCCAATTTCCAATCCTTCAAAGAAAACGAAAGCGAATGGTATTGGATTACCATCCTGATCTGTTACTCGACCAGCCATTTTACCGGTTGTACCGCCAAAAAGTGGTATTAAAACTAAGGCGGAGAGTATGATTAAGGCTAATATTTTCCTTTGCATCTAATAATCCCCCTATTGTCCTGAAATTCTAATTTTTAGACAAAAACATTAATTAAAACATTAATGTCAATTTTTTTTTAGTACTATAACCTATTATTTCTTCGCTATTTCCTTTTATTCCAATCATCTGTTGAATATTTATCTCTAACCAGTTTCCCCAAGCTATTAATTTCACTGGTTGCCAGATTTTCGGTGAACTCAAACTCATCCTCCGACCAGTGCTCCTGAAAACCTCTGATAAAACCTTGAACAGCAGCATTAAAATTATATTTTGTTGGAGAAATCTCGTTGATCGCAACTGTTTTCCTGCTGAGAAAAACAGCCAGTTTTTCTCTCTTAACATCACTGAGTCCGGGAATAATATAGGCTACTTTACTCTGATCGAAATTCAGAAGGATCGAACCATGCTGTAGGAGGACATCCTCTTTTCTCACTTGGGCACTGCCGACGATCTTACGTTTTTGGTAAGTCAATTCAAACCTGGAAGTGCTGGAGAAACAGGGGTTTGAATCCTGTCGTTGATGACTGGAAGACAGTGAGCCTTTTTCCAGTTCGACCGGAACACCGAGTTTTTTCAGACCAGCACCTAAAGCCTGACTTATCTCTGAATATGCTTGGGTGATATTTCCTCCCAATCTACCCAGGACAGGAGCTATAACGCTGTATGTAACTTCGTGATCATGCAGTACTATTCTACCTCCTGTCGGTCTTCTCACAAAACCAAATCCGAATTTAGAAAGTTTATCGAAATCCACTTCTTTTTCGATTTCCTGATTGTAGCCACAGGAAACAGTGGGTGGTTCCCAATCATAAAATCTGATAGTAGGTAAAGAATCACCTTTAATGATATTCCGGAAGATGGCTTCATCCATAGCCATATTCTCGTATGGATCCATTTTTCCAGATATCATTATTCTCCATTTCATATCTTTACCCACAAAATAACCCAATTAAGATTCTGCAATTTCCATTCCGAAATTTCATAGTATAAAATTTCCGATCTTATATTCTCTAACTTGAATGTTTTTATGGTAATTAATAAGATTAATCGAGAGTGTTTCTGTATAACGAATTGAATTGTTTTTGCTGAAACAGATAGACATTTTGCTGAAATCTGTCCGCAAAATAGTTTCATTTATCCAGTGTCTCGATCCTGTTGCTCAAAGAATCTGGTCGAGTGCTTCTAAGAGCTCGGAATTTACTAGGATCAGGATTGGCAAAATATCTTATTATCAGAACAACAAATATGAAAAATAAGATCTTTAAAACTAGAAAAACCCAACTGGAACTTCTGCTATTTCTTCTTACCTGACGTCTTCTTTCAATCTCTTCCTTGAATTCTTTCATATTCGTTTCTACTCTTAACTCAACAGTTTTTTCAAACCTGCAGCGAATCTATCAACTCCTTCCTTGAGATTGTCCATGCTGTTTGCATAGGAGAAACGAACGAAGTTATCAACTCCAAAAGCTGATCCCGGTACAATCGCTACATGCTGTTCTTCCAGGATATATTGGCAGAATTGCTGTGAGTTTTTGATCCCTTGATGATTATTCAATAAATAGTAACTTATATCCGGCATGGCATAAAAAGCGCCTCTGGGTTTCAGGCAGGTTACATGATCGATATTGTTGAGCTCTTCAACCAGATAATTTCTTCTTTCTTCAAAGATCTTCCGCATCTTTTCAACACTTCCCCTATCATCCAGCAGTGCTTTGATCACCGCTTTCTGGGTTATCGAATTGACACAGGAGGTTGTATGACTTTGAATTCGTGAAGCCATTTGAATGATTTCCCTTGGTCCGGCAGCATATCCAAGTCTCCAGCCGGTCATGGCAAAAGCTTTGGAAACACCGTTGATAAGAACTGTGTTTTCCCTGATCTCAGGAGAAATGGAAGCGATGGAGACATGTTTTTCACCATCGTAAATTAGTTTTTCATAGATCTCATCCGCTATAATCAGAATATTGTTTTTCCTGCAGATTTCACCGATCTCTTCCAATTCCTCCCTATTATAAACCGAGCCGGTCGGGTTGTTGGGTGAATTTATGATAAAAGCTTTAGGATTGCACAATGTGCTGATCTTTTTTTCCAATTGAGCGGGAGTTATCTTGAAATCAGAAGACATCGTCGTTGGAATAAGAATAGGAAAAGCATCGACTATTTCGACCTGGGCAGTATAACTTACCCAATACGGTGAGGGGATAATTACCTCATCCCGGGGATCACAGACAACCAACAGAATATTGATTATGGATGCTTTAGCCCCGGGTGAGACCAGTATGTCTCGGGGATCGCATTTCAGATCGTTATCCCTTAATAATTTATGGGCAATTGCCTGGCGCAATTCTAATATCCCGGCGGAAGCAGTATATCTCGTGAAATTAGAGTCGATGGCTGATTTAGCCTCAGCCTTGATAAAATCAGGAGTGTTGAAATCAGGTTCGCCAACTCCGAAATTGATCACATCTATACCCTGTGCGATCATTGCCTTGGCTTTATTGGAAACAGTCAGTGTGGGAGAAGGTTTTATAGCCTTTGCTCTATGTGAG
>JAUVIJ010000217.1 GCA_030592835.1 Candidatus Cloacimonadota bacterium
GATACTGGATCTAGCCAGATCGAGAAGATACTGTTTATCTTTATCATTCATAGATTTTTCCTTCTCAGATTTAGTATTTTGGCTACAGGGAAATACGATAGAACAATATCCGACAACCTGTTCTGCCTTCACATTCCCCATTGCATCCCCGGAATTCAAGTATTGTAATAGTTTTCCATCCGAACACTGGAAATGATCCATAACCTTCAGGAAAGCATATAATGCATAATATCCGCATAACTCACATTTTCCTTCAATTATGTAATTATGCAATACATCCCATTTTTTATTGATTATCAATTCGATTGTAAGTAAATCAATATTCCGGGCAGTATCATAATTATGGTAGTGAGACATATCGGAACTGCAGATAATCAAAATATTATCTTTTTCGTGTTCTATAGCATCAATTATAGTTTTACTGAGAATCTTTAAGAGTGAAAGATCATTAGTAGAAGTCAGGATTGGGACTACATCAAAATCCTGCAGACAATATTGAAGAAAAGGTATTTGAACTTCCAAGCTGTGTTCCGAATGGTGGATATCTTCATCAAAAACTATCCTGTCATTACCGTTAATAATAAGGTTAGCTATTGTTTTATTTATGGGTACATCACCAAGTGGTGTTCTATAAGAAACTCCGTTGTAAACTGAAATTAAATTTTTATTAAATCTATGACTAGGGCCAATGAGAATAACTGTGCGTATATCCCTGTTCTCGATTAGGGAATAACCAGAAGCCGCTACTTGACCCGAATAGATCCAGCCTGCATGAGGTGAGATCAACCCAAAGATTTCAAGATCGGAATCTGTTCTGAGGTGAACCTTGGAGAACATAGAATCCAGCTCTTGAAGAATATCCTCTTGATTTCCAGGGTAAAAGTGTCCGGCAACAGCAGGTTGTCTGATCTGACATGATAATGTCAGTACACTTGATACTAAAAAAACAAAAATCAGATATTTCATAATTATCCTAACTTTGTAAAATATTTTATTATAACGAAAATAATCAAGAAAAAAATGAAAGAGGATGGTGATTTTAATTGACAAAGGGATTATCGGATGTAAACTCACCGGTATGAAAAAGAGGTTATTGATCATTTTTATTTGCTTGTTATCCATATACATAATAGCCCAAAAGGATCTTCCTGAGATTTTAGTTGAAGCCCAGTTTTATACACAATTGGAGAACGATTATATACGTTGTGATCTTTGTCCGAATTTGTGTATTCTAAAAGATAATCAGAGGGGTATCTGCCGGGTAAGACAGAATATAAAAGGAAAATTATATTCTTTGGTATATAATAAGGTTATTGCCATCAATGTAGATCCCATAGAAAAAAAACCATTATACCATTTTTTCCCAGGTTCAAGGGTATTATCCATAGCTACTGCTGGATGTAATCTGAACTGTATTTTCTGTCAGAACTGGACAATATCACAGGCAACTCCTGAGGAAGCACAGACTTATTACTTACCTCCTGCCAGTATTATCGAGATGGCAAAGGAGAATAATTGTGAAAGTATAGCATTCACTTATACCGAACCAACAGTATTTTACGAATATATGTACGATATAGCCTCATTAGCAAAGAAAGAGGGAATTAAAACTGTCTGGGTTACCTGTGGTTATATAAACGAGGAACCTTTAAAGAAATTATGTTCAGTTATTGATGCCGCCAATATAGATCTTAAGGGATTTTCAGAGAATTTTTATGCCGAATACACATCGGGGTCATTGGACCCAGTTCTGACAACACTGAAAATAGTTAATCGAGAAGGAATCCACTTTGAAATAACAAATCTTATCATACCGGGGGCAAATGATGACATAGACATGATAGGTTCTATGTGTGACTGGATAATCAATAATCTAGGTACTGAACACCCGTTACATTTCAGTCGATTTTACCCAAATTATAAATTATCTAACAGGATTCCTACTCCAATTGCAATGCTGGATAAAGCTGCTCAAACTGCTGCTGAGAAAGGTATTAAATATGTTTATATAGGTAATGTTGAAAACAAGAATGAGGATACATATTGTCCTAACTGCCAGAAATTGATTGTTGATCGGCAAGGATTCAAGATAATTGAGAATAACATTATAGATAATCACTGCGGATTTTGTGGTTATGAGATAATTGGCCATTTTTAATGGGATTACAGTTTAAAAACAGATTAATATTCGGATATTTGGGATTTTTCACTATTTCCTGTCAGACAATTCTAGTCAGGGAATTCCTGATTGAATTTGGCGGGAATGAGATAAGTTTTTCAATATTTTTTTCAATGTGGTTATTATTTACTGCTGCTGGTAGTATGTTGATTTCCGGCATTAAGTTGAAACCAGATCGAGTTCTTCCCTATATCATGATTATTCCGATTCTGGTATTGCCAATTCAATATTGTATCATGGGCATGATTTCCTCTGTTATTTTACCAATTCAGGGTGTCTATCCGAATATTCCATTATTATTTCTGACTGCAGTGATTATATTATTACCTGGGTGTTTTTTTAATGGGGCTGCATTTCCCTTGATCTGTACAACGTTCAAGGATCAAAAAAAGCCGATTCAGCAAGGTTATGTGTTTGAGAGTATCGGGATTATTATAGGTGTTTTCTGTTTAGCTTTCCTGTTGGGATTTTGCACGAATTTTCAGATTATGGTCATTTTATGTTCAGTTGGAACTATTTTTCTGATCTTCTTATTCAGGATGCGGTTTGCACTAATTTTTACTCTCATTCTGGTAATTCCAATCATATTCTTTTCTGGTAGATTGCATAATGAATTTAGAGCCAGAAAATATGAACCTTATGGTTTAATCCAGAGCAGAGATTCAAAATTCGGCAGGCTGGATATCTGTGAAAGTGCAGGACAGTTAAATTATTTCTGGAATGGAGATTTAATTGCCGACGATCATAAGAATAAATCCACCCAACAAACATCTTTTCTAATTTCACTCCAACACATCCACCCTGAGACAGTTATTGCTATCGGGGGATTATTCAAAGGCATTATTGAAGAATTTATGGATCATCCAACAATCAAAAACATCGAATATTTTGAACTGGAAAATAATGTATTAGAGAATTCCCGAACACTGTATGATCAAAACAGGGTAA
>JAUVIJ010000035.1 GCA_030592835.1 Candidatus Cloacimonadota bacterium
AACTATCAGCTCATTATATTTTTCCATCGAGAAAAGACGAATAGTTATTGTCATGTTTACGTCTAAGTTCTCCGGGTCAATTTCATTGGCTTTTTTAAGGAATTCCAAAGCTCGATCATTGTCTTCGAGTTTTGTAGCATAGTCGTTGGCTGACAATAATGCAGTCAGATTATCGGGTTCGAGTTCGATTACTCGTTCCATAGCAATCAAGGCATTAGCATAATCATCGATATTATTGTTAACAACAGCAAGATTAAAGAAATTATCAGGGTTATCAGGATTGATTACGGCTGCTTCCTGATACCATTTAATAGCTTCTTCATGATTTCCCTGAGCGTAATAAACTCCAGCTATTTTCTGTCTGACAAGTTCATCTGCAGGGTCCATGGAGGCTACCTGGAGATAATATTCGAAGGTCTTTTCTTCATCTCCCTTGTTATAATATGCAAAAGCAAGCATTTTTACAGTTTTAGCACTATCAGGTGCTATGATCAACAGATCATCGAAAAGGGCAATGCTGTTATCATAATTCTCGTTGTTAAATTCGGACTGGGCATTCAAAAACATATATTTCCAGCAATTGCTTTTTAATAGTTGGGCAGATTCCAGTTTTTCCGGGAATTCCTGCTTTTTTATCTGTTTCTTATAAAGCTTCTCTGCTTCTTTAATGTCAGTAATCTTGAGCTGTTCATACTCCTGGTAGAGTTCGTCTATCGCCAGTTCGGCTTTTGTGTAATAATTATAGGCAGCAGGATAATCCTTTTTATTATCATAATAGATACCGGCTACTATGAACAAGGTTTCTACATGCCCTGGATTGGATTCCAGAACACTGAGATATAGAGGTGTAGCTTTTTCGTAGTTTTCTTGTCCCAGGTAGATGTTAGCGGATCTGAAATTTGTTTTTGCCGTTCCTTTCAGTTGCTGGTCGGCAGCAACCAGGCAGGACGAGATAACGATCATTATACTCAATAATACTAATATTCTTTTTTTTAACATTGTTCCCCCACTCAATTATTTTCTAATGCAAAATTTTACCATCAATTTTGCCGTCAAGCATTTTTTAAACGACATGCTATATTGGAAGTTACAGATTAATCAATCTCTGAATGCCGGGTTTGTCTGGATTATTCCAAATCAAATAAAATAATGGATTGAACCGGTTCCTTTTTAATGTTTTCGTAGAGATCGTATGTCTGTTGCAATTTTAAATTCGACATTTTTTTATCAATGAAGAAGTTTGCTATCACATCAAGATCGAATTTCTCCTTCAGGATTTCTTCAATGAAACTTTTCTGTTTGGGATAGATCTTCAAAGTAAAATCTTCAACTCCGGCAAGTTCTGCTGCTTTCTGATAAGCTGATTCTATAGTTCCGAGTTCATCGACCAGACCATTTTCCAAAGCTGACTCGGAACTCCAGACCTGGCCTTCAGCTATTTCATCCACTGTAGAAAGCTTAAGATCTCTACCGTGAGCAACTCTCTGTTTAAATTCATCATAAATTTTGCCAATGCTGATCCTGAAATCATTAATGAATTCATCTTCCGGTTTTTCCCATGGGCTGAAAGCGTAGTTGTATTTACCTCTGCCTATCCGTTCATTATTCAAGCCTATTTTATCGCTTAATTCTTTTATATTGGCCAGCATGGCAACAACCCCGATAGATCCGGTAATGGTTCCTGGATCAGCGAAAATATAAGAACCTTCTGTTGCAATATAATATCCTCCGGAAGCAGCGATATTACCCATGGATATTACAACTGGCTTTTTTTCGCTTAACATTTCTATCTTGGTGGCTATTATTTCTGATTCCAGCGCACTGCCACCGGGACTATTGATCCTCAGAACAACTCCTTTGATAGTGTCATCATTTTCTATATTCGTAAAGATTTTATTCAAGTCTTTAGAACGAATAATGGTTTGAGAAAAATTAGATTTATTGCTTGTTATAAAACCTTGAGCATAAACGATTGCGATCCTATCCTGGGAAAATTTGAAGGTAGGAGTTGTATATTTATCAAGAGGTACAAGGTGTTGCTTATCAATATTGTACTTTCTGTAAAGATCTTCTCTGAAGATAAGATCATCCACCAAACCATATTCAAGAGCCTTTTCCTGGTTTATGAACATATCCGGTCGGAATTCGTAAATATATCTGGTATTTTCAGATGATATATTCCTTGCAGAGGACAGATACTCGATCATGTTATCATATAGATTCGAAATCAGCAACTCAAGGTTATCCTTTACCGGCTGGGAAAATTCTCTCCGTGAATACGGTTCTCCTGCGCCTTTGCTTTTACCAGCATGTAAAACAGTAAATCCTATACCGAGTTTATCAAAGAGATCCTTATAGAAGATTACTTCAGCACCAATCCCCGTTAAATAAATACCTGCCGAGGCAGAAGGATTCAAATAGATCTCATCTGCTTTTGCAGTTAAAAGTTAATCCCTGTTCAAGGATGTTTCAAGATATGCAATTACGATTTTACCGTTACTTTTGAATTTATCAAAAGCCAGATTGATCTCTGAAATGTCGGCTAATCCACACTTGACCCAATTAGGTTCAAGTAGGATACCAATAATATTATCATCATGGGCAGCTTTATTTATCCTATGAACAATATCATGCACTGAAAGTAGATCCGGCGTAAAAAAAGAATCCTTATATTCATTATAATCTACAAGTTCACCCGATAAATCCAGATGCAAATAAGAACCTGATTGTGTTTTCATATCCGTTTCTGCCTGTAAAGAGCGACTCACACGTGCAAGAGAATAGAAGACCAAAAATATGATCAGAATAAGGATAAAAACTGAAGATAGACAACCTAAAGCAAACCATTTACTTTTCATTTTTCCTCCATGATTAATTTATAAATGTCCAGAAAATATTAAAGTTAAAGTGGGTGGCAGGTATCATTTCATCCCTATCAAAGCTGAAAACATGAGTTTCGTTGGTTATGTTCACAACATCCAGCCTGATCTCGAATCGAGTAGATATCTGCACGGATATGTAGCCATCGAAATTTAAAGCATTCCCTACATACGACGGTGTCATATCCAAGTTAAATAAATGAGCATAATAATCTGAAAAGAATATCTGATCTATGCCCAACTTGATGGCATTATCAAATTTCAAATGATAAATAAGTTCCAACCTGTTTTGAATCCTGTATTTCGGTAGGGAAGATTTCTCAGAATCGTCATTCTCTGATATTTGAAAATCAAAAAGATAGGAAAGATGATTTTCCAGAATGATCTCCAGGCTATTTACCTCGATATTAAGATTTGAAAAAAGTTCGAACATGTCATTATCAGTAAATTCATTCTTATGTGAATAGAGTAGTTCCATTGCAATAAAATTTGTCGTTATTCCCAGTCCCACCGAATTTACAGCGATTTCTTTATCATAAGAGCTGAAATAGAAATTATCGGATATCAGGGAAATACCTTTATAGAGGCCAAGATTCAATCTATTATTATATGAGTAATTATCACTATCTTTGATAACTCCGTAATTTATTAGTGTGATCGGGTTAAATCTGGATTCATGATCTAAACTGAATTGAAAATAGTCTTCTTCGGACTCCTTTAGCTTAATAAATTCTATTTTACCCATCAGAAGATGATTATTGAGAGTGATTTTCTTATCAAACTTAAAATTATAACAATGTCTGATAAAGTTGTCAATTATGATCTTTTCATACTTTGCGCCCAGATTTATATAGGGATTTTCAAAATAAAAAGACAGATCGGATACTTTTTCTTTTATTTTTTCCTGATCTTGAGGATTATCAGTAAATTTATCAGAGGAAATATTCTGATCCAGAGAGGAATAAAAGAGATAAAACGAACCAATTTTTGATGCATAATCAAGCATCAGATCAAAATGTTTTGACTGTTCGTTTATTCCTAACCAGTTACCTTCCTGCCCCAGGTATCCGAAATTGAAATTGAGGTTTTTAATCCCCAAAAGAAGACCTTTCCTGAAAATAACCCCCACATGGTTCATATTTTCATCGCCCAGACCGAGAAAAGAGTTGGTTAAAAAAACTGGTAGTTCATATTTTTCCTGAGTAAAATTGAGATGATTTCTTCTGAAATCTGCCTGGTATAAGGGATTCAAATTCTGAAAGATGTGACTTGATCGAACCAGGTAGGGAACCAGGGAAAAACCGTTTTTGGTGATGTACAGATTAGGATTGGGATAGGTTTTATAATGGAAATTTTCCGAATATAGGAAATAGGGTAGAAGTCGATTATGATCTCTGTAATAGACCTCCTCATAGATCAGACTGTCGATCTGGTTCCGGATTTCTCCCAGATCAAAATCCAGTGTGTCTTTTTGTACAGTTTCCCAGTCCGGAGTTGAGAATAAGCTATCTTGTAATACATCAAGAGAATCGATCTCTATACACTCAATATTTTCAATATCTGGTTCCTCGAAGATATCTTTTTCACCTTCACTATAAAGAAAGGCAAAAAAGAGACAAAGTAATATGATCAATCTATGTCGAATTATCATGGTTATTACATCCAGTTATTGTCCTTGTACCAGGTATATGTTTTAATAAAGGCTTCCAGCAGATCGAATTCTGGCTTGAAATTCAGAACGGTTTTAATTTTTGTATTATCAACTAACCAGTAAAGTTTTTTCATTTCTCTGATCTTTTCTTTATTTAAAAACAGTGGTTTATTTCGAAAAGATGAAAGGCTTGTATTAATGAATCCCAGAATTGTCAGGAGAACTTCGGGTATACGGATGGGATTAGTAAAAGTGTTCAATGATTTCTCTAAATATTGATTTAATTGTTTGTAGGAAATTTTCTCATTATAAGCAGCGAAGAAGATGTTATTAAAGGCATCAGGATTCATTATTGTCTGTTTGATTATATTTCCAAGATCTTCAACATAGATCATGTTCAGAAAATGTTCCCTGTAACCGATCCTGAAAGAGATGTGTTTCTTGATAAGCTTGAAATAAATTAGAAAATCGCTGTCTCCCGGACCAAATACGGCAGCCGGTCTGATGATAGTATAAGGTTTTTCACAGTTTTCTATGATCTTTTCTTCTGCCAGCATTTTACTTCTACCATAAGCAGAGACCGGATAGCATTTATCTGTTTCCTTCTTTGGTTCCTCCAGGGATGGTGCACTGCCGGAAGCTGCCTGACTGCTTATGAAGATCATTTGTTTGATCCTTGAACTGTTATTACATACCGAAACAAGATAATCTGTAAGTTCTATATTAACCTTATTAAAATCTTCCCACTTTTTTGCTTTTGTTAAAGCTGCATTATGGATAATAATATCATGATCACTGAGGATCTGAGAAGAAACAGTCCTGTTATTATAATTAATATATGTAATAAACGAATTCTCCGGAAGAAGGTCGATATTAGAACCTTCTCTAACCAGACAATTAACAGCACAATTTTCTTTGGTCAGATTTCTAACGAGCGAACTTCCGACAAACCCGTTTGAACCGGTTAAAGCAATTTTTAACATTAGGGGTAAAATCATTAACCGAAACAAAAAGTCAATTATTTTTAATAAAGGTTTATATACAGTCGGTAAACAGGGGTTAATCCCGAATGCATCAGGATGTTAAAACTTGACTATTTGTGGGAAAATAATAATTTTCGGCATAATTGTAGTAATATAGATTATAATTTTTCGCTTGGAGGAGAAAATGAACATAATTCTTACAGGTATACAAGGATGTGGTAAAGGAACACAGGCAGAGAAACTGAGCCAGGAATTTAAATGGGCCCATGTTAATATCGGAGCCATATTTCGCGATCATACTTCCAGAAAAACAGATCTTGGAGAAAAGGCAAAATCATATATGGAAAAGGGAGATCTTGTCCCTGATGATCTTGTTTTTGAGTTAATTTCAGCAGAGTTGAATAAAGCAGGAAATGGTTTTATACTCGACGGATTTCCCCGTAATATAGCTCAACTGGAATATTTACTTAAGAAATATAAAATAGATAAATTTATCTTGCTTGATCTGCCCGATGATATCGCCATTAAACGGATATCCTCCCGCAGACAATGTCGTCAGTGTAAAAAAGTATATAATATTCTTTTCAATCCTCCTGCGAAAGAAGGAGTATGTGATAAATGTGGTGGGCTCCTTGAGCAAAGAGAAGATGATAACGAAAAAGCAGTTGCTGTCAGATTGTCAAAATTCTATGAAGAAACCGGGAAAGTAGTAGATTATTTCAGGGAAAACGATAAATTAGTAACGATCGATGCAAATCGTGATATAGAAATAATATTCGAGGATATTCTTACACACTTGAAATAACGATTAGTATGATAGTAATGAGATTTTTACGGAAACTGGAAAAGACTCTCTATTTCATTCTAAACCTGTATGCATTATTCAATCTGCAGGTATTTTTACTCGGTTTTTATATTCCTGAGAGAGATCTGAACTGTAATTACACCAGAATAACAATTCTGACTCTAATCCTGTATCATTTGATCAGAGCACTACGGCTCGGGATCAATCCCAACAAGATCAGGGATCTCCTGCCTGATCTGTTCTTTATCTCTATAGGACTGGCTATAAGTGATTCTCAACGGGTTTTCCAGTTCTATCTTTTGGGCAGACAGAGTTTTTTGATGATTAAAAATCTGGCTCTATCAGATTACAGGAAGAAGAATTCCGACCATCTGCTGAATAATCCTCCGGTTTTTGTGCTTTTCAGTTTTTTTCTGGCTATTTTTGTCGGCACTTTGATGCTGCTATTGCCGTCTGCTACGGCTGCAGGGAAGGTAACAACCTTTATTGGAGCTCTTTTCACCTCAACCTCAGCTACCTGTGTAACAGGACTTATCGTATACGACACAGGAACTCATTTCACCATATTCGGACAAATGGTTATCCTCACATTAATCCAAGTCGGTGGATTGGGAATAATGACAGTATCAAGTGCTTTCGCGGTTATGCTCGGTCAAAGAATGACACTCAAAAGTGAAAGTCTGATCCAGAATGTAGTCGGGGAACAAACCCGGTTTGATATGGTGAGATTATTGAGAAACGTGATAATCGTAACCTTTATTTTTGAATTCTTCGGAGCAGCAATTTTATACGGTACTTTTCATAAGACTTTTGTATCTTCCAGTCAGGCTTTATACTACTCTGTTTTTCATTCAATATCATCTTTCTGTAATGCGGGATTCAGTTTATTCCAATCCAATTTCATGCAGTTTCGCCAGAATTTGAACATTAACTTTATTGTCCCTACTTTGATTATCTTAGGTGGGATCGGATTTCCGGTAATGGTCGATTTGAAGGAAAATTTATTCCGTAAATTCAATTTATCACGACTTTCATTGCATTCAAAAATTGTTTTAGCAACCACTTTGATTCTACTTGTTTCTGGATTCATTGGTTATTTTATTACCGAATATAGCTCCGAAATGAAGGGATTTGCTCTTCACGACAGGATTCTTTCTTCCTGGTTTCAGTCTGTAACAACCCGAACAGCAGGTTTTAATACTATTAATACAGCAAATTTCGGTAAGTCGTCCGTATTAATTTCAATTGTTCTGATGTTCATAGGAGCATCACCCGGTTCGACGGGCGGGGGTATCAAAACAACTGCTTTTGCGGTTATTGTCTTATCTGTTCTGGCTATGTTTAAAGGGAACAGGGATGTTAATGTATATAAACGGAGAATCGGCGAAGATATAATGAAGAAGGTTATGGCTTTGATCACGGCATCTCTGGCTCTTTTATCCTTTATGATTTTTATGCTTCTTATCCTGGAACCCTTTAGTTTTCAGCAGACAATTTTCGAGGCTTTTTCAGCATTTGGTACTGTGGGTTTATCCATGGGGATCACACCCCATTTATCCAGCCTGGGAAAACTAATTATCATTCTTTTAATGTATCTGGGTAGAGTAGGACCCTTAACTCTGATATTTGCAATTTCAGAAACAAAAGCTCGAACAAATTTTAAATATATTGAAGAAAAGGTCAGCATAGGATAATAAAAATCAGAAGGATCTATGATTTAGGGAAACAAGTTTAAAAGTGAGAAAGTTGGAAAGTTAAAAGTGAGAAAGTAGCCGGTAGTCAGTGATCAGAAGTCAGTCCAACTTCCGAATGTTTCGACTTTGTCGAATCTTCTGAATGTTGATGATCTATTTGCATGATTTAGGGTTTAGTGGTATTGGGTATCAGGTTTTGGGTGTTTGGTGAAGCAATTTATAAGTTAAAAAGTTAAACGTTAAAAAGTTGGAAAGTAGCCGGTAATTAGTGATCAGAGTTCAGGTTAAAGGTTGAGAAGTTTAGAGATAAGGGTAATTATTATATGAAAGCAACAATAAACCAAGAAAAAGACATTAAAAAATCATTCTTCTAAGATAGGAGACGAAATGGCTAAATTCGCAATAATTGGTCTGGGTAAATTCGGAATGAACGTTGCTACGACTCTTTACGAAAATGGGGCAGAAGTGATCGCGATAGATAATAATCAGATTCTTATCGATGAAATATCCGGTCGGGTCAGTGTGGCGATAAAAATGAACAGTACTGATGAAAAAGCGCTAAAAGAGAACAGGATCCAAGATGTCGATTGCGTGATCCTGGCGATTGGTAATAATATCGAAGTGAGTGTGTTGACTGCTGTAATCCTGAAGAAACTTGGTGTTCGCAACATATATGCCAAAGTAGACAGCAAGGTTCATCAGAGGATTCTGGAGTTGCTGGGAATTCAGCATATCATATTTCCGGAAGAACAGATCGCCATACAACTTGCAAATTCGTTACTTTCCAGCAGCGTTCTGGAATACATCGATCTTTCCAGCGGTCATAGTATCGTTGAATTGAAAGTACCTGAAAGCTGGGTGAACAAGACCCTGCAGCAGTTATCCCTGCCTACGGAAAAGGGAGTGAACATCATTGCGATAAAATACAGTGCTATGAATATAACCGAAGATGGAGAAAATATAATTGAGAAACAAATAAATGACATGCCGGGCGCTAATGATATTGTACATGAAGGAGACGTTCTTGTACTGATAGGTCCTAAACCGAAAATAAATGATCTGATTAACGAAACAGAAAAAAAGGGATAAGACAATGAAAACTTCGTTTATGGGTAAAATTAGAATATTAATTATTATCCTTTTCCTCATCTCCCTGATTCAGCGTTTGATCATTCTAAAATTGATGTTGAATTTCAATGATCCGGTGATCCTGAGACAGGATATCCAAAACACGGTTTTGATCACAATATTTCTGCAATTTCTACTTACGGTGATAATCTTTTTCTATCTTCCCGTCTTTCTGCACAACACTTTTTCAGAAATTCATCAAATTTTAAAAGATATCAGCCAGGGTAATTACAAAATCGATATCGATCTGGAGAATTTTGAGAAAAATCTTGATAGGGAATTCTATGCTGTTATACTCGAAATCAAGAAAATGTTGAGATCCATAATTACCTTTGATAAATTAAAGAAAGAAATGATTATGGAACATCACAGTCGGATAATATCCATCCTCAATCTGACGGAAAACGGCTTTATTATAGTGGATATCAACGGAAATATTGTATACATAAATGATCACGTGACCGGTGTTTTTTCCGCTATCAGCGAAAACATTAATATCCTCGAAACAAATTTTCCTCCCGATATCGAGAATAATATCAAAAAATACATTCAGAATTTAATAAAATTTCAAACAAAACAGGAGACCCATATGTTCTTCCTGCCCATCCTGAAAAGACACATTAGTTTAAAAAGCGCGATTGTCTGGGGAGTTAATGGTGAGATGACCGGAGCTGTTGTTTCTATATCAAATCTGGAAAAAAAGAAACAGGAAAAAAGCAAGGAAAAGGATTCTGATCCACAATAAATAATGCAGATTACCTACAATGAACCGGCAGGACAGAGAATTGATAAATATCTGGTCGGTAAAAATATGCCGGAGTTATACTCACGCTCTTTCATAGATAATCTGATCACTGAAAATATGATCTCTGTCAATGGCAGGGAAGTCAAGAAAAGTCATCTCCTGAAGTTGGGGGATCTGATTGAGATAATTCTTCCTGAGATCAGAGCTTTAACTGCAGAACCGCAACCTATCCCACTGAATATAGTTTATGAAGATGAGTATTTGCTGGTCGTTAATAAACCCGCCGGGATGACTGTTCATCCTGCTCCAGGTAATCCTGATAATACCATGGTGAATGCTCTTCTGTACTATCTTAAGGACAATATCTCTACCGGTTCCGACAGCTTGCGTCCAGGTATAGTTCATCGACTGGACAAAAATACTTCCGGTCTGTTAATTGCAGCTAAATATGACAGAATTCACTCTTTATTGTCCCGTCTTTTTCAGGATCGTAATATTCATAAACATTACCAAGCGATAACGACTGGAATACCTAACGATACTGATACTACCATAGAGACATACGTCAGTAGAAGCAGATCAGAAAGAACCAAAATGGCGGTTTCAGATACGGGTAAACTAGCGATAACTCATTATCGAATAATGAAATATTTCGATCAATTTACTCTTGTTGATATCAAACTGGAAACAGGCAGGACTCATCAGATCAGGTTACATTTTTCTCACATCAACTGCCCTCTTCTGGGTGATAAGACTTACTCCAGCATGAAAAGAGTGAAAAATCTTCTCCCTTCATATCACCATAAAAAATTAAAAAGTCTTCTGAATAAGCACATGACCAGGCAGGCTTTGCATGCCTATAAACTTGAATTCATCCATCCGGTTACAGACAAAGAAATGAAAATCGAAATCCCTTTGCCGGAGGATATGATCGAAACTCTGAACTGGTTACAGAATAATTTTTCAGCCGAATATTTATAGTGTTGACAGTTTTTT
Source organism: Candidatus Cloacimonadota bacterium (assembly GCA_030592835.1). GTDB lineage: Bacteria > Cloacimonadota > Cloacimonadia > Cloacimonadales > TCS61 > JAUVIJ01. Next base: position 10,882 of record JAUVIJ010000035.1, read on the forward strand.
CCAATTAAGAAAATAAACCGATAGAGGTTTTTATCTATGGAGTGTATTAATAAAAAAGCGAATCTCGAAATATGCAATTGTACATATCCCTGTGGTAAAAAAGGGATTTGTTGTGAATGCATCAGATATCATCGATCGCTGAAGGAATTACCGGCTTGTTATTTTCCAAACGATGCAGAAAAAACTTTTGACAGATCGATTGCCTATTTCCTTGAACTTTATCAGAATAATAGAATTTGAATATGATCTTTTTAAAAGCCTTATCCTTTCTTGTCTTCAATCTATTACTCGGTTTTCTTTTTGTTAATTTAATTAGAGCTCTACTTTTTTCACCGAAAAAGAAATGGTATATTAGTGGAAAACATGTTCCTTATACACCGGGATTTCTGCATCGAAAACATGACCAACTCATTTCAATAATTCGAGGTGGTTACCGTGATTATCTGGAAAGTTGTAAATCAGATTCACGGGATTCGATGATCTCGAAATGGGAGAATAAAGCTTTCCGAACTGCCTGGAACAAATTGGAAATGATAGAAGGGATTTTTTTTCTACCCGGTGTAATTAAAGAAAAGATCAGATATTTCTTTGCCATGATCTATTATGAAATTGTGAAGCAGTTCTTCCGAAGTTTTATTCCATATCTCATGGAAAAATACAGAGTCGAAAAATATGTCGATCTATTTGAAGAACAACTGGATATGAAGATCATTGTGGGTTATTATAATCGATATATTCATAGATACCTATTGATATTTTTCTCTGCAATGTGTTTTCTAATTGGTATAATAAACATGATCTGGTTTCTTATTATTCATTAGATTTGCGAGGATAAAATGAAAGTAATATTTCTAGTTTTCTTGATTATAATTGTCAGTATATCCCTTTATTCGGAAGCCTACCGGTTATCGGAACTGATCGAACGTGGTTTGGAGTCTTCTTATGATATCAAGATTGAGAACAACAATGTCAAGAGTTCTGTTTCGTCTTACCGCAGTAGCTGGTATGGATTACTCCCTTCTGCCA
>JAUVIJ010000220.1 GCA_030592835.1 Candidatus Cloacimonadota bacterium
ATAAGAAAGTAGCAGATTCGCTCATAAATATTGCCGATTGTTACAGTGCAGATGAACAATACGAAAATTCAATAACCTATTACCAAACAGCACGGGAAATTCAAATTGAGATTAATGGTGAAGTGCATGAAAACGTAGCCACTTGTTATTCCTATTTGGGAACAAATTACAATAGGAATGAACAGTATGCAAAGGCTATGAGCTGTTATGAAAAGGAACTTGATATCTATATAAAACTATTTGGAGAAAAACATGAGAAAATAGCAGATTCATTCGTTAATATTGCTTATTGCTACTATTCAAATAGTCAATACGAAAATGCGATAGCCAATTACCAGAAAGCCCTTGAAATCAGATTAGAATTATATGGAATGGATCATAAAGATGTGGCAATTTGCTACCATGATATTGGAATGAATCAGTACTGGGATGACCAGTATGAAAAGGCAATAAAAAATCTTAAAATTGCGTATGAAATTAGAAAAAAACTTTTCGGTGAAAAATCGAATGAAGCTGAAGAATCAAAAAATTCTCTGAGTAAAACATACTTTGAAGCTTCTATAAAGAGAAATTCAAGTGAGTGTTTTTGATCTCCGCTTCAATCTTCGTCCGGATTTATCGGAAATATGACTGGTGGATGAGGTTGGTTTATGAAAATTATGATAAATAGTAAAATGCTTAAAATAAGCCAATCATGCAGAATGCTTATAGTTTGAAGCAAAAAGAGGTGTGATGTGAGAATAAAAATAGTAATTACCATTCTGATCATAATCTTACTCGTTTCATGTTCTGATGACAGAACGTTTAAGGAAATAAAAATCAAGGAAAACATCATGATTAAAAATACTGTCATGGGCTTTGGAACAGGAAGATCGTTTAACCCGGAAATGGCTAAGATCAAAGCCAACTCCAATGCTACTGTGAATCTGATCAACCAGGTTTCCGGTATGGAATTTGTATATACAAAAAGCAATGGTTCCGTCAGTTTCAAGACAAAATCAAAAGGAACCTTAACGAATGTTCAGGAAGAAGCATCATACGATTTGGGCGATAACAAATGCCTTTTAATACTGTCTTCTTCGAGAAAAGCCGGAGATATGGAATTTGAGAAGACTTCTTTATTAGAGACTAGTTATCGTACCGATAATTTGGAAAAATCTTTAATAGAAAAATACCAAATCGCTATCAAAGAAATTATTAAGAAAAAGTATTCTGACAAAACGAGCATAAAAGGAAAATTGTACCTTTCTGAAATAAAAGTTTCAGATTATGAAGGCAAAGATGATTTTATGGTTGAATTAAAAATTCTAATTATTATTCAGGAATAAAAATAGGCATACGAAAAGCAGTAAATTGATAAATGACAAATAGTAACAATTCAACAATACTGGAAATATTGATGCATTTGGCTACAAAAGAAGCTTATGAAAATGCTTACGACTGGATGGGAAGCGACACATCAATTTCATCACAGTTACGAGACGGAATAAGAACTGTTAGATCTTCCTTTGCAGAAATAGATAATCAGATAGAAGATGCAGAAATTATATTAAAATTCATGCAGGAAAGATTGACCAAGGTACTCAATTATTATCAACAACTGCCCGGGGATTATGGTCAGTGGGAATGTTCCGCATTAAATATAATAGGCAGAAATATAGATAAACTGATCAGAGAGAAGTATGTTCCTACCGATAAAGAGATTTCTGTTTATGAAACAGGAAATTCTGAAGTGAGAACCTGAGATCCGGAGATTCCATTTAGAAAACGGATTTGGAGAATATACAAAACTTTTTGTGGATAACGAGATAACATTGCAAGACCTTCCGGAAATTGCTGCTTACGAAGATCTGACAAATATCGGCATCACCTCTTCCTTTACCTGGAACTGCTCGATCTGAATAATCGTACTAAAGAACATCAGAAAACCAAAGTGAAGAAAAATATTACTACTCTTCAATAAACCTCTACTGCATTATCTAAGTTTAATAATTCGTTAACATTTTTTACCATTTTGACAAAGCTCTGTAGTCAGTATGTACAACTGCGATGTTTTTCTGTAATATCCTATAAATATATGGTTTAGATCAAAGACCCTGATTCAATTACCTGCTTTTCCTGAAAATTATTGCATGGAACAATTATTGCATCTATTATTGAATATTAAATATATGGAGGATAATAGAATATATGAAACTTTTTTTTATTGTGCTGACTTTAATCATGTTATTAAATCTAACTGCGACCGAACGATTTCTCGTTAGAATAAGCAATCCTGAAGACGACATTATGAAAGTCTTTGAACCCTCTTCATACGATATTGCCGGTTATAAGCCAGATGAATATCTGGATCTAATTGTTACCGGGGACGAATATCAAGCAATCCTCGATCAGGGTTTTGCCTGTGATATCCTGAGAACCAAAGCTGATATTATAAATAATCTTCGTGGAGATCGTGATCTTCCCGGTTACAGGGATTACGATACTATTTTAATGGAACTGGAGATCATTGCAGAATCTTACCCCGGACTTTGTACACTATACGATATCGGAGATACTCGCGGTATCGAAGACACCGATGCCGGCAATGATTATTACAGTGATTATTATCACGATGTCTGGGCTCTAAAATTATCCGACAATGTTGATGTGGAAGAGGATGAACCTAACATCTACTATTTCGGTGCTCACCATGCCCGGGAACCGATCAGTGCTGAGGTGGTTCTTTTGATCCTTTACCATCTTCTGGATAATTACGGTTCCGACCCTGATATTACTTATGTCATAGACAATTCCCAGATCTGGTTCGTTCCACTGGTAAATCCCAATGGACATAAGATCGTGATCGACGAAGAGGATGTCTGGTGGAGAAAGAATATCTGCGATAACAATGGAAACGGGATCATCGATGCAAGTATGTGGAATACTTGGCCAGATGGAGTTGACAACAACCGGAATTACGGTTATGAATGGGGTCTTGTTGGTGCTTCCACCGATCCAGGCAGTCAAGTTTTCCATGGACTTGAACCTTTTTCCGAACCGGAGAATCAGGCATTAAAAGATTTAATGGATAATCGGCAT
>JAUVIJ010000007.1 GCA_030592835.1 Candidatus Cloacimonadota bacterium
AAATCTCTTAGATTAAAGGATATTAAAGGATTGAAGAAGAACGATCTCCTTCACAAAATCTTCGAGATGAATGCTACCCAGGAAGGTCTTGTTTTTGTTTCCGGTTGTCTGGAAATAGTGGATGACGGTTATGGTTTCCTCCGCTTTCATGAAAACAACTACACTCCGGGAAGAAATGATATCTATGTTTCAAGTTCACAAATAAAAAAGTTCGGTTTAAAAAAAGGACATATCGTTTCCGGTCCTGCCAGAGCCCCGAAAGATGAAGAGAAATATTTCGCTCTGATCAGAGTGGATTCTATTAATTATGAAAGACCAAAAATGGTCAGGGAGACAAAATTTTTTGATAGGTTAACTCCTTATTATCCTGAAGAAAAACTGAACTTGGAAACTGATCCAAAAAAAGTCTCAACTCGGATCATAGACTTATTTACTCCCATTGGCAAAGGTCAGAGAGGTGTTATCGTAGCAGCTCCTAGAACCGGAAAAACTATCCTGATGCAAAATATTGCCAATGCTATTCTTACTAACCATCCTGAAGTATACGTCATTGTACTTCTCGTGGATGAACGTCCTGAGGAAGTCACAGAAATGAAAATGATCCTCATCCCTACGAATTCCGAGGTTGTAAGCTCAACTTTTGATGAAACTCCACGAAACCATTTACAGGTTGCAGAAATGGCCCTGGAAAAAGCTAAAAGAATGGTCGAATTGGGAAAAGATGTTGTGATCATGCTGGACAGTATAACCAGGTTAGCCAGGGCATATAATATGGTCACACCTTCCAGCGGTAAGGTCCTGTCTGGAGGTCTTGATTCCAATTCCCTCCATAAACCCAAGAAATTTTTCGGAGCAGCCAGAAACACCCTGGAACAAGGCAGTCTGACTATTATAGCCACTGCTCTGGTCGACACTGGAAGTCGTATGGATCAGGTTATATTCGAGGAGTTTAAAGGGACCGGTAATATGGAACTGGTTCTGGATCGATCGATCAGTGACCTGCGTCTATATCCAGCTATTGATCTGATTAAGTCCGGTACTAGAAGAGAAGAACTGCTGTTGAGTAAAGAAGAGATCAACCGTATGTATGTACTACGAAAATACCTGAAAAATATGAGTCCTGTTCAGGGTATCGAGATGTTACGAACGAAAGTTCTCGCAACTAAAAATAATGAAGAATTTCTGGGAAGTATGAGCAAATAATGGAACTCCTTTCCCCGGCTGGTGATCTGGAAAAGCTTAAATATGCAATTTATTATGGTGCTGATGCAGTTTATGCCAGCGGTCAGAAATTCGGTTTAAGAGCAAAAAGTAAGAATTTGGATTGGCAGGAGCTAAAAACTGCACAGAAATTTTGCAGGCAGCATCGACGGAAACTGTACATAACGATTAATATATTTCCCCATAATTCAGATCTGACAGATCTACCGGAATATCTTAAATATCTAGGTGAGATCGGTGTCGATGCCGTCATCGTCTCTGATCCTTCCGTTTTCACTTTTTGTAGAGAAATAATCCCTGAAATACCCATTCATATCAGTACTCAGGCAAACGTGACCTCCTGGAAAAGCGCAGAATTCTGGTTCAAACTGGGAGCACGAAGGATAATTCTTGCGAGAGAACTTACATTGCATGAAATTCGTGAGATCAGGGAAAGAGTTCCGAAACTCGAACTGGAAATATTTGTGCACGGTGCCATGTGCATGGCTTATTCGGGCAGATGCCTTTTGAGCAGCTTTTTGAATGACCGAAGTGCTAACCGGGGAAACTGTTCACAACCCTGCCGATGGTCTTATGCCCTTGTAGAGGAAAGCAGACCCGGAGAAAGTTTCCAGCTATCTGAAAATGAATATGGAAGTTATATCCTTAATTCCAAGGATCTATGCCTTTTTGACAGATTAGAGGAGATCAAAGAAGCCGGTATAGACAGTATTAAGATCGAAGGAAGGATGAAAAGTGTCTACTATGTCGCCAATCTTACTCGTATCTATAAAACCGCTTTGAGGTGTCTTACCAATAAAAAGGTAATACCACCTTCTCTTAAAGCCGAACTGGATAAGATCAGCCATCGTGAATATACAATTGGTTTTGTTGACACACCGAACCCGGATAATATTCATAATTATGGATCATCCTCTTATATAAGAAACTACCAGTATATCGGTCCTGTTATTGGACAGGATAAAGACTATCTTCTAGTTCCAATAAAAGCAAAATTTACTAGAGGAGATGAACTGGAAATCATCTTCCCCGATTATGATAAAGATATGAAATTTACTGTTAACCAGATTCTGGCAGATGATGGCACTTCTATCGATTTCACCAAACCAAATACAACCGTCATGATCCAATTTAACCAAAAGATCCTGGAACACGGGATAATCAGGAAGAAAAAAGATGAAAAAATGTAACAGGTTTTGTATATTATCGATCGTTATCAACATCCTGATTTTGACTCCGATCTTTGCTTACACAATTGAGCAGGATTTCGCTAATGCTTTAAAACTTTCAGAGGAAAAAGACATTATTCAAGCTCTGGAAAAAATCGTGGACGAAGATAAGGACAGTTATTACGGACAATTATCGTTATTAGAACTGGCAAAAATAGATATTTTGAGAAGAGAATACAAACAGGCTATTTCCAGACTGAAGAAAATTCATAGAGCTGAGATTGAAGAGAAAGAATTCTGGATGGCAAATACCTATTTAAAAGATTCTGTTTATAGTTCTGCTATTATTTCTGCTCAGAATTATATATTTGATTCCAAGCAAAAAAGTAAGATCGAATCCGCTTATTTTATAATTGCTGAGGCATATATAAATCAGAAAAGTTTCAGCCGGGCTCTCAATACTCTGGAATTCCTCAGAAATTCTGAATTTATTGAGAATAATATTCCCCTTTTACATTTTAAAATAGGATACTGCCAGGAAATGCTGGGAAACTACGATGCCTCTTTGAATTCATATAAAAAATTGAAAATTGATTTTCCTTATCATCAATACAGTTACCAGGCAGAAGACAGAATATATCAACTGACTAAGATGAGAGTACCTGAAGTAACAGATAAAGAATTGAAAGAGTTCAGGACAATCGAAACTGATGATGGTTCTAAAATTTCTACAGAAGATCCAAAACAATACCAGACAACTAGAAAATATCTGCAGGTAGGAGCTTTTGGCAAGAAAATAAATGCCAGTAACCTTGCAGCAAAAATCAACAAATTTCTTTCCGATGATCATGTTATATTCACCAAAAAAGTTAACGATAAGACTTTACATGTATTAGCCTATGGCCCTTATAATAATGATACTGTCTTGAAAAATGCTAAAACAAAACTCGAGAAAAATGGATATAAATCTTTTGCGATCAGAAGGTAGTTAATGCTTAAACCGGCTAAATTAACTCCTATGCTTAAACAGTTTTTAGAAGTGAAAAAGAAACACCCTGACAAACTGATCCTTTTCAGAATGGGTGATTTTTATGAAACCTTTTACGAGGATGCAAAACAAGCCTCCAAAATTTTAGGTATTACACTGACGGCTCGGAATAAAAAAGCCGATAATCCCGTACCTCTGGCAGGTTTTCCTTATCATGCTTTGGATCATTACCTGGATAAACTGGTGAAAAAAGGTCTCAAAATAGTGATCTGCGAGCAAGTTGAAGATCCCAGAAAAGCAAAAGGACTTGTAAAAAGGGATATCGTCGATATTATCACTCCAGGATCGATCATTGATGGGAGATTGATCGACAAAGCAGCCAACAATTTTCTCGTTTCTATTACATCTGTACAAGATAAACAGAATTTTGGGATGGCCGCCATTGATGCTTCTACTGGAGATTTTCTCTGCACAACAGTATCCCAGGCACAACTCGAGAATGAATTATCACGACTGCAACCATCAGAAATTGTTCTGAAAAATGATAATCTGAAAAAACAGCTTGAAAAACTTCATCTCGATATTAATCCTACCTTGACAATCTATGAAAACTGGTATCATGATCTAGAGGAATCAAGTGAATTTCTAAAAAAACATTTTAGTGTAACTACTCTGGAAGGGTTTGGTATCGCTGGCAATTCCCTAGCAATATCTGCTGCTGCTGTCGCTCTATCCTATATCCAATCATTGAAGAACCAGAATTTACGCCATGTGAATCAGATACGTTATTATTCTCTCGAAAAGTGCTTGCGCATTGATGATACTACCAGAAGGAATCTCGAGTTGATGAGATCCTTAAGATATAACGATCGTCACGGAAGCCTGATTTCTATTTTAGATAAAACTCAAACCCCGATGGGTATAAGAAAATTGAACGAATGGTTGCTGTATCCCCTTGTGGATCCAGCAGAAATCTACTCGAGATCAACTGCTGTCGAAAGTTTTTTTACAGATATGGTCAGTACAAAAGAGCTAAGGTCATTACTCAACAGTATCGGCGATGTTAGCAGGATCATCAGCAAGATCGGCACAAAAAGAGTAAATCCCAGAGATTTAACTACTCTCAAAGATTACCTGAAAACAGCTCCCACTCTCACAGAAATTCTTAACCAGTTCGATAATAATCTGATTAACAGTCAGAATGATAGGATCAATGATTACAGCCATGTGATCAAGATTATTGAAGATGCCCTGGTAGAAGAATCCCCTTTGTCCATTACCGAGGGAAATATCATCAGAGATAATTATAATGAACTACTGGATGAATTAAGGAACATTAGTCGCAACGGGAAAAGCTGGATAGCTAGATTAGAGGAATACGAACGTCAAAAAACAGGTATCTCTTCACTGAAAGTAAGCTATAATAGAGTCTTCGGATACTATATTGAAGTAACTAAAACTCATAAAGACAAAATCCCTGATTATTATATCAGAAAACAGACTCTGGTCAATGCGGAGAGATACATCAGTCCTCAATTAAAGGAGTATGAAGCAAAAGTATTGGGAGCCGAAGAACGTATCAAAAACCTGGAATATGACCTCTTTCAGAAAATCAGGGATATTCTTTACGATGAAGTAGAAAGATTACAGCAATTCGCCGATGTAATCGGTTTGCTTGATGTTCTTTCCAATCTTGCCTATATCGCTTATCATAACAACTACGTGAAGCCTGTATTCAATAGTGAAAGTTTACTTGAAATCAAGAACTGCCGGCATCCGGTAATCGAAAAACTACTAACCACAGAAGAATTTATTCCCAATGATGTTTATTTGAACAACAGCGATATCAGAATCGCTCTGATCACGGGACCAAACATGGCAGGAAAATCGACTTATCTGAGACAGATCGGCATCCTGTCCATCATGGCTCAAATGGGTGGTTTTGTTCCTGCTTCCAGTGCAAATCTACCAATATTCGACCAGGTCTTTACCAGAGTTGGTGCTTCTGATAATCTGGCTATGGGACAAAGTACATTCCTTGTCGAAATGATAGAAACAGCCAATATACTCAATTCCGCAACACCAGATTCCCTTGTCCTCCTTGATGAGATTGGACGTGGCACCAGCACATTTGATGGACTCAGCATTGCCTGGGCTATTGTTGAATATATCCATAATACAAGTGAAATCAGCTGTAAGACTCTATTTGCTACTCATTACCATGAATTGACCGAACTCGAAAGCATTTTGCCTGCTGTTAAAAATTTCAATATTCTGGTTCAAGAATGGAATGATAAAGTGATATTTCTTCGCAAGATCGAACGTGGTACCGCCGATCAAAGTTATGGGATACATGTTGCCAAACTGGCTGGAGTTCCAGTTAAAATAATAACCCGTGCTAAACAGATCCTGAGAAATCTGGAAGAACACGAACTCAGTCCACAGGGCTTATCTGCTCAGGCTAAGAAAGTATTAGCAGGTAACCAAAGTCAAATGGATATTTTCGATGCTATTTTTGTTAAGGCTGAGGAAAAGAACGAGATCCTAGAACAGATAAAACAGATAGACATTAACAATATCACACCGTTGGAAGCAATTCAGAAAATAGAAGAACTTCAAAAAAAGCTTTAAACTATGATTATTGTCAGCGCCTGCCTTATAGGTATAAAATGTAAATACAACGGTTCTGATAATAGTAATCCTGCACTTATTGATCTGATGAAAAAAGGATCTCTGCTACCCCTTTGTCCCGAACAGTTGGGTGGATTGTCAACCCCCCGTAAACCGGCTGAGATCCTGAATGATAAAGTATATAACATTTCAGGTAAAAATATAACCCACAATTTTATTAAAGGCTCCCTGGAAGCTCTGCACATTGCCCGGATGGCAAACTGTACAAAAGCCATTTTCAAAGATTGTTCACCTTCCTGTGGAGTTAACAGGATATATAATGGAAAGCATGAAAATGTGTTAATAGAAGGTGAGGGTATGACGACAGCCCTTTTTCGAAAGAATGGAATCAAGGTTTTATCCGAATCAGAAATAGAAAAAGCCGGGATTATATGATAATCACGGCTTTTTAAAACATCTTAATATATCTAAAAGATACTATTTATTTCCCTTTCTTTTTGTGTCTGTTCTTTCGTAGTCTTTTTTTTCTTTTGTGATTAGCTATCTTGTAACGTTTACGTTTCTTTCCGCAAGGCATTAATCCTCCACTTTATTTAAGAATGTTCGCGTTAGCATCATCGACATCGTCTTTAAATGCTCTAGAGAATTTAAAAGTTGGGACAACCCTGGCAGGAACTTTTACTTTTTCTTCTGTTTTGGGATTACGACCGATTCTCTCTTTTCTCACTTTCAGTTTAAAAGTCCCAAATCCTCTGATTTCAATATGTTTACCGTCTTTCATTGAATCTTTCACTGCTTCCAGGAAAGCATCAACTGCAAGAGCAACATCTTTACGGATAATACCGGTTTCAGCCGAAACTTTTCTCACTAAATCTGCTTTTGTCATATTGTTTATCTCCTTCTGTTTTTATTAAGATAATGTCCCTACTTTAAATGCCGCTTTTTTCTGTCAAGCACTTTTTACGTAACTTAAACAAAATTAGCATGTTACATATTAATCTGCAATATTGACATTGAAATTTGATCATGTGATAGACCAGCATCACTCCTTCTTTACAAATCTATGAAAAACAGAAAATTCCTCATCTTTTAGATAGTCTAATATTTATTGACAGTAAAGAATGAAATATTTATTTTGCTATTTTTTACCAGAATATATTGGCATGCAAGGAGTTCCGGATAGATATGATAAAATTGGGTTTAGTTGGATGCGGTAGAATTTCAGTAAAGCATTTTGAAGCAATTTCCAAAATCGAAGAAGCAAATATCGTTGCCTGCTGTGATATAATACCCGAAAAAGCCGAATCTGCTGCAGTTAATTTCAATATCCCCAGCTATTATACAGAATTTAAAGAGATGTTGACTGCAGAAACATTGGATTGTGTTTTAATCTGCACCCCCAGTGGTTTACACCCAGAAATGGGAATTGAAGCGGCAAATCATAAAATTCATGTAGTAACTGAGAAACCGATGGCTATATCTTTAGAATCTGCCGATAATTTGATAAAATCCTGTGAAAAAAACAATGTATATCTTTTTGTGGTAAAACAAAACCGACTTAACCCACCCATCCAACTTCTGAAAAAAGCTATTGAAAAAGGTAGATTTGGAAGACTGTTCAGTGCAAATGCAACAGTTCGCTGGACCAGACCTCAGCAATACTATGATATGTCTCCCTGGCGTGGTACCTGGGAATTTGACGGTGGTGCTTTTATGAACCAGGCTTCACATTACTTTGATCTGATTCAATGGATGATGGGACCTGTAAAATCTGTCATGTCAATTACTAATACTGTAAATCATGATATTGAGACTGAGGATGAAGGTGCAGGAATAATTGAATTCGAAAATGGGGCTATCGGGATTGTTGAAGTAACCATGAACACCTATCCTCGCAATCTGGAAGGATCTATTACTATCCTTGGAGAATTCGGAACTGTAAAAGTTGGGGGAATTGCTGTAAATAAAATAGAGCACTGGGAGTTTAAGGATTACGATGATGACGACAAACTTGTTGAGATATCAGTAACTGAGCCGACCTCAGTTTATGGATTCGGTCATTTCGGTTTCCTAAAAAATGTTGTCGATGTTCTTAAGGGGAGATCAAAGCCTAATACTGATGGATATAGCGGCAGGAAATCCCTTGAGCTAATTATAGCAATGTATGAATCATCCAGAACGGGGAATAAAATCAATTTTCCATTATAAAACCTAATCACGAGGTGATTTTGCTAATTCAGGAATATTTTAAAACCAGACAAGATTTATTGGAGAAGGCTCTTGATATCTATTTGCCTCCAGTTAGCCAATATCCCGCCAAATTACATGAAGCCTTGAGATATTCAGTTTTCAGCGGTGGCAAAAGATTACGGCCAATACTCTTTTTTGCAACCTATGAAATGCTGATTGGCCGGAAAAACATCAATCGACTGGAAAGATTATTACCTGTTGCCTGTGCAATCGAATTCGTACATACAGCTTCTCTGATCCATGATGATCTACCCAGTGTGGACAATTCCAGTGAAAGACGTGGACAACCCAGTTGTCATGTTAAATTCGGGGAAGCGACAGCTATTTTAGCTGGAGATGCCCTGATCACAAAAGCTATTGAAATACTTACTGATATCAAGAACAGAAAGATCTCCCTACAATGCATAAAAATACTCACAAGGTCAATGTCGACCAGAGGAATGATCGGTGGACAGGCTGTTGATATTCTATCTGCAAAAAAGAAGATAAATGTCAATACTCTCAGGTATATTCATCTTAAGAAAACAGGTTCTCTACTGCAAGCTTCTATGGAATTAGCCTGTGCTGCATTCGGAGCTGAGGAGAATATTACTATTACTCTGGGTAATTTTGCTCTTAACATCGGTCTTGCTTATCAGATAGTTGATGATATTCTTGACGAAGTAGGCAATTTCGAGATTTTGGGAAGAGAACCCGGTGAAGATTACCGAAATAATCGTGCTACCTATTCAAATCTTATCGGTCTGGAAAAAGCCAAGAAAACCGCTGAAAAATTACTTAGAGATTCCTATAATCTGATCAAAAACATGAAGAATAACGATATCCTGATTGAATTTGTCAATATGATCAAAGACCGGTTGCCCTAACAGATAATATCCTATGCCTTTTATTACTATTCTCAGACCCTTCAACTGTTTATTCGTTGGAGTCACTGTTTTATTCGGGGCTTATCATCATAATATGCATTCCCTGGGAATCAATACGATTGCTGCTATGATCTCGGCAATGTTCATTGCTGGAGCCGGTTATGTAATTAATGATTACTATGATATAAAAATAGATCGCATTAATAGACCTCAAAGAGTGCTTCCCTCAGGTAGAATGCAACCTCAGGTTGCTTTTATATATTCCGTAATATTATTTCTAACAGGATTTTTTATCAGCTTTTTGACAAACTCAATTTATTGTATTATCATTGCTTTTTTTAATTGTCTTATTCTGTACTTTTATACCAAATTCTGGAAAAAGAGTTTTCTTATCGGAAATCTTCTAGTCGCCTATGCTGCTGCATCTACATTTCTCTATGGCGGTCTGGCAACTAATAACTTTACTAATAGTCTTATTATTGCCCTTTTCGCTTTTTTTTATACTCTTTTAAGAGAAATAACCAAAGATACACAAGATGTCAAGGGTGATAAAGCCGAAGGGGCTGGTACTCTTGCCTTAAGACTGGGTGAAATCAAGACCTGGTGGATTTCTTTGATTCCAGCCTTAATTATTCTTTTGCTTCCTTTTATACTATTTTATAAAAACTATTATAATATTAGAACCTCTGTCTTGATGCTCATCCTGGTCTCATTACCTATAATTGTTTTAATGGGTTTTATCAGATATGGTAATCATCAGAGGAAATATGAAATATCATCCAGATGGATGAAAATTGATATGATTATATTATTAATTATTAACGGAATTGGATGAAACTATGAAAACCTATGACAAATTAATAGCTATGAGCAAAGAAAGAGCCAATTACTTCTGTTTGATCGATCCGGACAACATTACTACAGAAGAGGCTATAGAATATTCCAGGTTGTGTGAAGAGAATGGAGTCGATGGTATACTGGTTGGCGGTAGCCTGATGTTGACTGATAATTTTGAGAGCAATTTGAAAATGATCAAGGATACGGTGAATATTCCCGTATTGATTTTCCCGGGAATTTTCAATTTTGTTTCACCTTTTGCTGATGCACTCTTGCTTCTATGTGTAGTTTCCAGTCGGAATCCCCAGATGTTGATCGGAGAACAGGTCAGGGCTGCTCCTTTAATAAAACATCATAATCTTGAGGCAATTGGGACTGCTTACATGCTGATAGAATCAGGAAACAATACTTCCGTACATTTCATGAGTGGAAGCATGCCTATCCCCCGTGCAAAAACAGACATAGCAATTGCTCACGCCTTAGCCAGTAAATATCTTGGATTAAAGCTCCTTTATCTTGATGCCGGTAGTGGTGCAAAGCACAGTGTTCCCAGTGAAATGATCATGGGAATAAAAAAGAATGTGAACCTGCCGATGTTCCTTGGTGGTGGGATTAAATCCCCCGATAAAGCAGCAGAAAAAGCTGAAGCTGGAGCCGATTTCATTGTTACGGGAAATGTCCTGGAAAAAAACTGGGATGGTTCCCTGATCAAAGAAATCGCAAAGGCTGTTCACGCCCATACTCGTAAATGATAGATATTCATACCCATTTACTTCCAGGCTGTGATGATGGGTCAGCCAGTCTTGATGAATCTATTGAGCAGTTTAAACTAATGATCGACGCCGGTGTAACTGACATTATCCTGACTCCTCATTATATTCCGGAATATTACGACAACCATTATGAAAATATAACCAGCAAGATCATGATCCTTAAAAGCGAGTTAATCAAGTATAAAATACATCTTAATCTTCATCGTGGTGTCGAAGTTTATCTGAATGAGAATTCCCCGGAGATTATTACAAGTGAGTTTTTGTATCTTGGTAACAGTAAATATATTCTGGTAGAAACCGGTATGAACGAATTCCCCATTAATCTTAACGAGATTCTTTATAAAATCGTGAAATCAGGATATAAACCAATTTTAGCTCATCCGGAAAGATATGCTAACATTATCAAAAATCCTGATTTAGCTGAAGATTTCATGCACAGAAATATCTATCTCCAGGTAAATGCCGGCAGCTTACTGGGTGAATACGGAAAAAGAGTCAGAAATACAGCATGGACATTGCTCTCCCGGGGTCATGTTCATTTTCTAGCTTCGGATAACCATGCCAATCTTCATCATTACAGTCTGGGCATTGCAGTAAGGGAAGTGAAAGATTACTTCAATGCTGGTTATGTTAAGTTACTGACTGTAGAAAATCCCGGAAAAATTTTGCTTAATCAGAATATAGATATGTTCTATTCTGTTAAACAGTATTTTATTAAAAAGAGCTTTTTCGCAAATCTGATAAAAAAAATTATTAGCTGAAACGGATTAACTGGAGATTAAAATAAATTATGAGTAAAGTCTTTCTGACGGGCATTACCGGATTTGTGGGAAAGAATACAGCTCGAGAGTTGATAAAACATAATCATCAGGTTATAGCATTGATAAGACCGGAAACCCCGCAGGAAAAGATCCAGGAATTTGCCGAATCCGTTGAATTTGTCCGGATCGATCTGTGTAACATTCCTGCCCTGGCAAGTTATCTGGCTGACAACAGTTTTGATGTGATCATGCATGTAGGAGCGATCAGAGGTGGAAAGAATCGCTCCAGAGAAGAATATTTTACCGTAAATGTAAAATCAACAGAACAGTTAATGGTACATTGCCTGGAAAAGGATTCCCGTTTTATTTTCTGCTCGTCGGTAGGTGTCTTTGGCGGGGCTCCACTCGAACTGCCAGCTACGGAAAATACTCCAAGGCAGAACGATAGTTATTATCACTTTACTAAAATTCATTGTGAAAGCCTTCTCCAGAACTATGTTCTAAAAGGATTAAAAGCTGCCGTTGTCCGACCATCCATTATCTATGGAATAGGGGATTATGGTTTTGCTTATAATCTTACCAGATTAGTGGATAAGGGAATCATGTTCCTTGCAAACAGACCGGTTTTGATCCATCTAACACATGTCATGTCCGTGGTAGAAGCAATGATCAAGTTAATCAAAATCAATTATATTTCGGGAAATTCATATAATGTTGCTGACAAAAACCCAGTATATCTGAAGGAACTAGTTGATTTTATAAATAACAGATTGAAAGGAAATCCTTATCCGGACTGGAAACACGTAAATTATCGTTTACTATTGCTGGGAGAAAAATTCTTCCGCTTCCTGAAAAATGAGCTCTGGATCAATCGGTTTGAATTCATTGTAAAAGATAGACATTACGATATTTCCAATACCATTGCTGATCTCTCTCTGACACAATATAACACGATTCCTGATTTCAAAATCGTAACCGATTGGTATAAATTCCAGCGGGGAAAATAACAGAGGTAAAATGTGAAATTTCTAAAAAAAATATTTTCATTGATCATTTGGTTAATTCTTTACCTGCCTACAACAGTATTTGTGATTTTTGTATTCATTAAAAGCATTTTCATAAGGAAAGCTTCATGAAATCTATTAGCGACCAGGAAAAACAAACACTGATAAACTTTATTGAAAGAAACATAGATATGTCTGCATCGGATATGGATGAAGGTATTGGAACCGTATATGAAAGAATAGTTATAGATAAATATTTTGATACTATTGTACAGAGGTTCAATATTAAATCTGTCCTGGAATCGCCTGCAGATGGAGTTACCGGCATTCCCGGTATAAACAGCCTGGAATTCGCCCGTAAAGGTATTAAGGTTTATCTCACGAATCCATCGCAAATTATGCTTGATAATGCTAAAAAGGTTTGGGAAAAACATCGGCTGATTGATATGGTAGATTTAAAACAGGCTGAAGTAGACTCACTTCCCTATGATGATTCCAGTCATGATTTGGTCTGGAATTATTGCATGTTCGAGAGATTCGAACATCCGGAAGTATTACTTCAGGAAATGATAAGGGTTTCCAAAAAATATCTTTTGATTATGACTCAAAATTTCTGGAATATGGGAACATTCATACACTGGCTTTATCATAAAGTACATAAAATAGAATGGGATCACGGGAACAAACATCTAATGACTTTCAAGGGCATTAAAAAGGCTCTCAACCTTTTTGAACTGGATATCATAGATGAGGGAGCGATCGATACACCTCCCTGGATGGATACATGGGATATGCCATTAAGGGGAGAGATAAAAAAGATCCTCTCACCTCTAGGTTTTCAATGGGAATGGAAAGTAAAAACAGAGAAAGTTACTACACCTGAAAAAAATAAAAAGGGAATTATCGGACATCTTGCTGATATTGAATATTCTTTACCTTACTGGTTTAATAAATTCCAGACCCATCATCTTTATATTCTCTGTCAGAAAAGAGAAAAAAATCACGATTAGCTTTTAGATCAGATTAATAACAACCACTACTGAGGTATGAATTAGATAGATGGAATATGAAAAGTTATAGAATCAATCTTCTGATTAGTATATTACTGGGTGCCGTCTTTTTATTTATCTGGATCAAGATTATAGATTGGAAAGAATTCATCAACTACTTTCAAACATCAGATTTATATAAACCTGCTGTTTTTTCCCTATTTTATATACTCGCTTATTTTCTGCGTAGTCTTCGCTGGAGATTAATAATCAGACCTATATATAAAATGAAGATCGGAGAAAGTTTTGCTGTTTTTATGTCGGGAATGTTGTTGAACTATTTAATCCCCGTCAGAGCAGGTGAATTTGCTAAATCCCTGATTCTTAAAATCAAGTATAAATTAGAAATATCTAAATCTCTTCCCACAGTTTTTATTGATAAACTGGCTGATCTGTTTCCGATCATTTTAATTATTATTCTCATCCCTCTACTGACGATCAGATTGAATATATTACTCTATCTGATCATTTCCCTGATTACATTTATCTTTTTAATTTTTATTGCTCTCTTACTTATTGCAATAAAAAATAGGGGAACGGCTGTAAGTTTTTTGCATAGAATACTATTCTTTCTTTCATCTAAAACAAAATCCCGTTATGATACATTTTTTATGAATTTTGTGGATGGACTGGCAATCCTGCGCGGAAGGAGTTTAGCTACAATTGCTGTAAGTTTGTTTACTGCTGGTGCAATATTCGCTGAAGCAATCTATATTCATACAGTGTTTCAAGCCTTTGGAGCAGAAGTAAGTTATTGGGAGATCCTGTTTGGCTATACTCTTCTTAATTTAACCTATATTTTACCAACTCCTCCTGCTCAAATTGGTTCAAATCAATTTACATGGGTACTGATTTTCTCATTCGCTTTAAAAATTAATGAAAATCTTACCAGTGCAGCAGTTACTTTTTCTCATTTGTTAACTTCAATAATAATATTTTCGGTGGGAAGTGTTTCTTTACTTGCCTTAAAAATCAGATTTGTCGAATTGGTTCAAAGTAACAAATTCAAAAGAGGTAATAATGGCGAAGGAAAATCTAGAGATCCTGGAAAGATTAGCTGATGTAAAGAAACAAATTACTCGTGAGATATCAAAAGTAATTGTTGGGCAGAACGAAGTAATAGAAGATTTTCTGATCGCTCTATTTGCTAACGGACATTGCCTTCTTGAAGGTGTTCCCGGGCTTGCTAAAACCCTTCTTATCCAAACCATGTCGGATGTATTGTCCATGAAATTCAGTCGGATTCAATTTACACCAGATCTGATGCCTTCGGATATTACAGGAACTGACATTCTGGCAGAAAATAAGAGAGACGGGAAAAGATATTTTGAATATATTAAAGGACCGATCTTCGCTAATATCATCCTGGCTGATGAAATCAATCGTACTCCACCTAAAACCCAATCCGCACTTCTACAGGCTATGCAGGAATATCAGGTTACAGCAGGTACAAATACTTTTCAACTCGATCAACCCTTCCTGGTGTTTGCTACGCAAAACCCTATTGAACAGGAAGGTACCTATCCTTTACCAGAAGCTCAGTTGGATCGTTTCATGTTCAATATCTATATTGATTACCCTTCTCAAGATGAAGAAATTGAAATAGTAAACCGAACTACTCATGGCGAAATGGAAAAGGTTAACAATATCCTGGACGGATCTCAGATTCTTGAGATACAAAAATCTGTCCGGGAAATTCCCGTAAGTGAACATGTCCTTCAATATGCGGTTAAACTAGCCCGATCAACCCGACCAATCTATACTGATTCCCCTGATTTTATTAAGAAATGGGTAAATTGGGGAGCAGGTCCGCGTGCCTCTCAATTTCTGGTCTTAGCAGAAAAAAATAAAGCTGCACTCGATGGTCGATTCACTCCTTCTGAGAATGATATAAAACAAGTAGCCGAGATCGTTCTACAACACCGAGTTCTGATCTCCTTTGCCGCCGAAGCAGAAGGATTGAAATCACGGGATGTAATTGAAAAACTGATTGAAAAAATAAATTAAGAAAAATTTTGCCCAAATAGAAAAAATATTTATACTATTATTAAATTTGATAATATGAAAATTTTAATGAGGGAGATATGTCAAAACGTGTAATTGTGTTTTCTACACCTACTTGCAGTTGGTGTAGAAAACTAAAACAATATCTAATACAGAATAACATCAGGTTTAAGGAAATTAATGTGTCCAAGGATGTAAAAGCAGCTCAGGATATGATAAGAAAATCCGGGCAGCAAGGTGTACCTCAACTTTGGATCAACAATGTTCCAATTGTAGGTTTTGATCAAAGAAAGATCGATAGAATGCTGTCAATAAATTAGACTAGGAGATGATTATGATGACTTTAACTGAAAAGTATGCAGAAATCAGCAAAGCTCTTTACGGACTTTGTTCCAAGAAAGAGATGATTCGCAGGAAATGTTTAAACCTTGGTCGTATGGAATGTGATCTACTGAATTTTCTCAGCAATGTGGATAAAACTGTTTGTATGAATGACTTATCTGTGGAACTTAAAGTATCACATAGCAGGATCACCAGAATTATTGATACCTTAGTTAAGAAAAAATTAGTTCGAAGATTTCCTTCCAAAAGAGATAGACGCAGTTGGCTGGCAGAAATTACTGATAAAGGTAAAAAGGCAAATGAGCAAACAATTCTTGATTTTATGAATATTCAGGAAGATTTGATCTGTAGATTACCACAGGATAGAATCGAGGAAATCTTTGAAAATATTCAAGTATATCTCGAGGCTTACCAAAAGGCCTTGTTGGAAAAAGAATCAAAATTATGAAGAATGTTTCTCGATTGACCTGGCTGAATGGAATGACGTTTGAGTCTGAACAATTCGGTCATAAAATCATCGTTGATGCTGATAGTAAATTCGGTGGACAGGATCTTGGTGCAAGACCGAAAGTACTTTTGTTAACTGCTCTTGCTGGTTGCACGGGAATGGATGTAGTTTCGATTCTAAAAAAAATGAAAATTGAAAACTACAAACTGGAGATCCAGGTTGAGGGCGAATTAACAGATCAACATCCGAAAATTTATCATACTATAAATGTAACTTTTAATCTTACCGGAAAAAATCTACCGGAAGATAAAGTAAAAAAAGCAGTTGAACTTTCTGAAACGAAGTACTGCGGAGTAACGACAATGCTTAAAAAGTCAGCCAAGATTAATACAAAAATCAAAATTAATCAAGGGGAAATATCATGAAGAAATTCATCATTGTTACCATAGCATTATCATTTTTAATATCCGTATCCTGTCATGCAGAAAAAGAAACATCTCAGGAAGGTGTAAAATCTGAAAAATTAACCTGGCTTATCAACCTGGAAGAAGCTATAATCGAAGCTCAGGCTATTAATAAACCAATATTTGTTGATTTCACAGGTTCAGACTGGTGTGGCTGGTGTAAACGTCTGGAATCGGAAGTTTTCTCGCAAAGTGAATTCATTGAATATGCTAAGGAAAATCTCATTTTTCTTAAACTCGATTTTCCAAAAAGTATACAACAGTCGGAGAAAACTAAAAAATATAACAGCGATCTTCTTAATAAATTCGGTGTCAGGGGTTTTCCTACTATTTTACTCCTGGATTCGAATGGTAGAGAAATCAAAAGAACCGGTTATCAATCAGGTGGAGCAGCCAGTTATATTAAGCATTTGGAATCTTTACTAAAAATTTAAATCATCTATCATTAGAACTATCATTAAAAGAGGGGGTACCCCCTCTTTTTTTTTATCCAAAAATTATTTCACCTCTTTTTAATACTTTAGCAACATTATTCGATCCGAAATGGTATGGTAAATACCTGTATGACGGCATATCCATTATCAAGATATCTGCCATTTTGCCAACTTCCAGGCTTCCTATTTTATGTTGTCGTTCCAGAGCGCAGGCTGCATTAAAAGTTGAAGCGGTTATTGCTTCAGCAACACTCATCTTCATCTGCAGGGTTGCCAGAGTTATTATGAATTGCATACTGTCACAATTGCAGCTTCCCGGGTTATAATCCGTTGCCAAGGCAACTGGTAAACCGGAATCGATCATTTTCCTGGCCCTGGCATAGAAAGACATCCCTAAACTGAAGATAGTCCCCGGGAGCAAGGTTGCAATAACTCCTCCTTTTTTCATAGCTTCTATTCCCTGATCTGAAGCAGCACCAAGATGGTCTGCTGAAACTGCTCCCAATTCAGCAGCCAATTCCGCCCCTCCGATCGGCTCGATCTCATCTGCATGCATTCTTATTCTGAATCCATGTTCTTTAGCTATTACCAGGATTTCTCTTGATTGATCTAAGTCAAAAACATGTTTCTCAGTAAAGATATCACAATATTCTGCAAGTTTCTTATGAGCTACTGCAGGGATCATCTCTTCTTTCAGGATCCTGATATATTTCCATTTATCCAGTTTAAATTCTTCCGGAAATTCGTGAGCACCCATGAATGTCGAAACAATATCAATTGGCAGCTTATCGTTTAATCTTTTAATCACACGGAGCATTTTAAGTTCACTTTCTGTAGACAAACCATATCCGCTTTTCGCTTCCATTGTAGTTGTGCCCTGTCTAATAATTTTCCAGATCCGTTTCTCCGCTAAATCAAATAACTCCTGTTCGGATGCTTTTCTTACAGAATCCACACTGGAACGAATACCACCACCTGATTGCGAGATTTCAACATAAGTTTTTCCTTTTATCCTCATCTCAAATTCATCTTCACGACTTTTTACAAAAATCGGATGAGTATGGGGATCTACAAAACCAGGCATGACAACCATGCCAGAAGCATCGATCTCATGTCTACCTGTGAATTTTTCATTCAGCATCTCTGTCTTATCAACACCGATTATTAAACCGTTACGAATAGCTATTGCCCCATCTTCTATTATACCCAACTCAGCCATAGCGTAACCGGATCGAGCATGATCACTGCCCTTCAAAGTCAATAATTGAAAGGCATGGGAAATTACAAGATCTGCCTGCATAATATCACTCCGATAAGATAATTCAGTTTATTATTTTCCAGTTTACTTTAAAGGGAACTATTGTAAATACAATTCTTTTTGACAAAGGTAAATTTAATTGATACAAAATTATTTGGGAATGATTTATTCTCAGCTTAGAATAATGTTTGACAAAAGACTGGAAAGGATTAAATAAATGAAAATTGAAGTTTATACAAAAATATGGACACTATTTCAGAATGATTGTTTTCGACAAACTTATATTGTGATGCAAATAATATAACTCATGATAACAGTGAAATTGATAAAAGAAAAACCCCAACAATCTCTTGATGGGGTTTGTAAGCAACCTGAGGCTCTTCAACGAAGAATCTATTTGTTAAAATCCCATTAAATAAGATAATTTCAATAATATGTCAGGGGCACCATCGTCTAACCCAAATCCGAACATCCCGCGCAGAGAGCTATTTTCATTAATTTTATAATCAGCACCACAGCTCAACATCATATAATCAATTTCCGTGATCATCATGAATTCAGGTACAAGATCCAAATCCGGATTCAAACCAATAATAGTTCCTGCGCCCAAGACAAAAGCTGTTTCATATTCAGTGTCTGTTTTACCAGTATTGATATTATATTTTTCCATCTCATAAAAATCCAGACCGATAGTACCTGTTATAATCATATTATCCTTAATATTCATCCTGCCGGCACCAAAAAAACCGAAGTTGAGATTTCCCTGCCCTACATCCTCACTGCCTACAGGTAGTGTAACAAGTCCTCCAATAGCTATCTCCTGTTCCTTTTTCAAAATAAGATATTTACCACCAACTGTTATATCGGAAATTCCAGATTCACTATCCCCTTCATCCGGGCTTATACTTATGAAATCAATACCGGCGTCTATCTCCAGATCTGGTGTGACGGGATATCCTGCTATTGCTCCAACATTGATTGTACTCCATTTCACTTCAAATGGTCCGGCCTCAAACTTTGTTTGAGCATACTGGAAATGACCTTCGCCGAATAATCCATCCTCGATCAAGGCATCACGATAAAAATTTTGAAACAAATGTGTTTCTGAGCAGAGTGATATTACTGTAGAAATTAATAATACGATCAGTAGAACTCCTCTTTTGTTCATAATTGCTCCTCCAAATTGTTTTTGTTATTCTTGAATAATTATTTTATATTTGTCTGCCTTTTCATATACAAAAAAGTATTGGTCAGGCATTAAAGATGGCGGCGACCTACTCTGCCACACCGTTACCAGTGCAGTACCATCGGCGCGGGTGAGCTTAACTGCTGTGTTCGGGATGGGAACAGGTGTAACCTCACCGCTATAACCACCATCTTTAAAACCTGACCATGAAAAATCAGGTATGT
>JAUVIJ010000074.1 GCA_030592835.1 Candidatus Cloacimonadota bacterium
ACAACCTTCCGATTTTTATCTTACAGAAAAAATCACCATAAGAAAAATCGGAAGGTTTTCATAATTCGTGAACAGTATATAGACAGTACTTCTTAAATATCAATATATCGTTAACAGTTTTCTTTTTCTTTTATTCTCATTAAGGATGTAGGAATCCCTTGAAACGTAGAAAAGTTTACAAGCCTTTGACTTGTAAGAAGAATATTCTTTCTGTGGCATCTTATGATCCCTTTTGATAAAAGGGACACGCCTTCGCCAGCTTCGGCGGTGCAGGTTAGCAGGGATTCCAAAGATTTATATCAGCGTGTTAATAACACCACGAGCCAGAGTTCAGATTACAGGAAAAAACTAGGTCAGGAATTTTCCAGCAGGATCTTGATTCCTATAACGATCAGAATTATACCTCCCAGCATTTCCAGTTTGCCTTCGAACATATGACCTAACTTATCACCGACAACAACACCGATCACTGATACAACAAAGGTGATCAGGGCAATTATCAGAGCTGGTCCCAAAATTGTAACCTTAAGGCAGGCAAAACTTAATCCTATTCCAAAAGCATCTATACTTGTGGCAATTGCAAGTAAAAAAAGAATGTAGAAATTTAGAGGATTGGAGCATTCTTCCGCTTTTTTCAGCTTGGTCGATTCATAGATCATTTTAACGCCCAATACAAGCAAGAGTATAAAGGCGATCCAGTAGCCAAAATCTTTAATATATCCCGAGAAACTGGTACCGAGCATCCAGCCCAGGATCGGCATCAACCCTTGAAAAGTTCCGAAAAAAACTGCTATCAGAAGAGCATGTTTGAAACGACAATTGTGAATCGTCACTCCACTGGTTACGGAAACAGCAAAAGCGTCCAGGGAAAGACCAAAAGCGATCAATATGATCGACAGGAGATCCATTTAATTCCTAATTTATTATATTAGTCCGTTTTTTCAGTGAACATTTTGGCGGTTTCATCCTGAACCAGAACCCAGATAGAATAAACACCGAGTGCTGTCCCGAATGGGAGATTGAGCAGATCTAGAGCGGAAATGATCAGGATCAAGATCCTGCCCCAGTTTTTGTGTTTAAAAAGAGCGATTCCACCTATGATTCCAGGTATGGAAACAACCAAAGTGAAAATAATCGCAATTGTTCCAATAGTAGTCAGAACAAAATATGCTTCAGCATCCCGGCTGATCAGAGCTGTTGTTGAAAGGATAGCAAAAACTGCTCTCCCGATAATAACACCCAGAATGCCCATCCCGATATGAAGAGCACCAACTGCAGTTATATGTTTTTCCATTCTTCCTCCTTGTAACATATATTTTTAATCAATAAATTATCATGAAAATAATACCCACTAATATAAACACACTCAAACAAATAATGACAATAAGTTTCAACTTTTTTTCGGATGGAGTCAATTCGCTCCATTTTTTCTCTTTCTTCCATTTAGACTTATTGAGTAATCCAACAAGCATAAATACGATTCCAGCAATTGTGAACATTCGGTTATCAATGGCAATTCCTATTGGTATCCAGGTTATTCCAAGGATGAAAAAGGTCTTGTAATTTGGTTTCCGTTTTTGTTTCCTGGCTAAAATCATCATTGTAACGCCTAATAAAAGCACTATAATAATCAGGATAATAAAAACGGGTGAGTATTGTCCATCCATAATTAACTCCAGATTCTATTTAATGATTGAATTTATTTTTAGAAAAAGGGATAAAATTAGCAAGTATTAAAATACGACTTATTAGTTAAAATCCGAAATTTGCTTATTATTTTGATTGGAATTGAATAATCTGCTGAAATTTGATCAATCCTTGATAAAATTACGCCAGAAAAAAGATTCTGTCAGGATCTTTCTAACAGATTTCAGCAAATCTGATATTGTTGATTTATGAGTCATCATTTTAATCTCCTTCATTATATTTACCTCCCGGCAATTGACTTTTATTAACATGATCCATGCCAACAACTTAACATCTTTAATAGTATACACATAACATTATTATCACATCTTAATATTTGTCCGGTCCCGGATTTCAAATGTGCGAATCCGGACAGTATAGATATTTTCATAATTATTGTCTCCTGGTTTATACATATTGCGGAGTTTTATAGGCAATCTAACTCATTGTTATAGAATATTATAGAATGTTTACGGGAATATTTTTTTACGACTTCAACATAAAGAACAAATATATTTTTTAAACATATTTATTGTCTTGCGTATCTATATTAGTAGAATTGTATTATCTGGGTTAAAAGGGGACTTCATGAATGACAATGAATTGCTGGATTTATATCTTGCAGGTGATACCAGGGCATTCGAGAAGTTTTATTCCCGGCATAAGAATTCTTTGTATACTTTTATCTATAATAGAATTCCTGGTAAAGCCGAGGATATTTTCCAGGATTCTTTTTTCCAGTTTGTAAATGCATTATCAGATAGAGAGATCACCAATCCTGTCGGTTATTTATACAAGATCGCATTAAATAATGTCAGGAAGCAATACAGGAGAAAACGGGAAGGTTTCCTAGATTTCAACCCCGATAATTATGAAGAGAAAGAAAAAAATGAATCTATGGTTTTAGGTGAAACTGAATTGAAATCGGCATTAACTTCTTTAGCAGCAGAGAAACCTGACTTTTATGATGTTCTTCATCTGCATATTTATGAGAGCATGACTTTCGATCAGATATCCGAATTCAGGGATGAGAACAGAAACACAGTAGCTTCCCGTTTCCGTTATGCCCTGGCTTTTCTACGAAAATATATTGAGAAGGAAAGATCACGGTTAAATAAGAGAGGTAAATATGATAATTGAAACTATAAGAAACAAAGGACTATATTCCCCACCTGAAAGTTTAAACATATCGATACTTAACTATGCAACCAAAAAGATTCCCTCAATTAAGGATCAGTATGATGAATATTGGGAATATCTGAATATTATCCCACTATCTGGTTTTCTTTTTCTGCTTGCAAATATCTTGAAGAAAAGATCGGACAGAATAGCAATTGAAATTTATCTATAAAAGCTTTAAATAGGAAGTATTATGAGAAATCACATTCCAGAATGTCTTTGCACTAAACAATGCATACGCAATGCTGCATTGCGTTGAGGTTTACCTGCCGAAAGCATGGTTTCATCTTGCTGTTACTATTGAAGAAATCTCTTTATTGTCAATTAGTTAGGTGTTTGAGATTGCTTCGTAAGAAAATCTTTGAAAGATTCCTCGCAATGACAATTTGGAACATTGCAAAACCCTTAGCTATATATAAAAGGAGGTAGTCATGCATCATAGTAAGAAGAAATACTGGCCACTGTTCATCCTTGGTGGTATCATCCTTTTCTTTGTGATCGGTCTTATTGTTCAGCTATTATGGAATGCAACAATATCTGTAATCTTTAATGTACAGATCATTACCTACTGGCAGGCAGTAATGTTGCTGATACTGAGCAAGATCCTGTTCAGTTCCCATCACAAATTCCAGAAACAGCACAAAACCAAAATCATCAAACACTACAAACCGGAAGAGAAAGATGATGAGTAATCAAAAAGCCCTGCAATCGCAGGGCTTTTTATTTTATTGACATCTTGAGCTTGATTATAGATTTTTTGATTTTAAACATCTCAAAAAAAAACTCGAGGAGTTGGTATGAAAACAAGAGTGGCTTTTTATATTTTCCTATTTGTATTAGCAAATCTCTCGGCATCAGTATCGCAAAAATCACTTACTGATCCTGCCGTAGGTATGCAGACGGTATTTGATAAAAGTATTCAAACTACCCAAAATAATGTTGAACCCATAATTAATACGATTAACAACAGAGTAGAACTCCTCTGGCAAGCTTCCGATCCGGCAGCAATATGTCATGCCTGTGAAGTCTCGGCTGTGTCGGAGCAGTCCTTTATAGGTTGGAACCTCAATAATTCACGGGTTACACTCTATGAGGATAGTTCTGTTCCACTCTGGGACCATTATACAACCAGCGATTACAACTATCCGACAGATATCAACGATTTGGGTACTGTTCTGGGTCTGGGAGACGGTTCTCTTCTTAAAATCTTCGATAATACATCTTCGAATCCGACCTGGGAACATACTACTGACGGTACGATAGTCGGGCTGGAACTCGATTCCAATGGTACAACTGTTTATACTGCTTTCTATAATAGCACATTTGATTATTCCACGATCTCAGCTTATGAGGTCGGCAATTCCTTTGCTATCTGGTCGGTTACCTTTGCTGGAAATGCAGGAAATCTTGTTCTTAGTGGTGATGATTCAACCCTTATATTCACCCAGTACGGTGCAATCAGCGCGATGTGGGTCCTGGCTGCTGAGAATGGTTCAATTATTTTCGAAGGACCGGAATATAACCAGAATCCCCCGGCAATATCTGATGATGCTTCTTTAATCGTAAATGGTGATTACAGCGGTTATGTGACTGTTTATGAATATAACAGCAATATCGAAACTTATCAGGAAAAATGGAATTACCGTGTTGGTGGTGGATCAGCCTGGATAGGAGGAATGAGCATCTCTGCAGATGGAAGTACCATTGCCGTAGGAACCCTGATCTTTCTAAGCAATGGCTATGATGGTGAGATCTATTTATTCAATTCATACTCCCCTGAACCCATTTGGATCTACGAAAATGTCGGTGATTATATAATCTCGATCGACATAACCGACAACGGTGATCTCATTGCTGCTGCCGGATGGGGTCCTATGGGCAATGCTACGGCAGATTTTTTCCTCTTTCGCAGAGAAAGTAACATCCCGGTCTTCGAGATCAATTCTCCCGGATCACTATTTACTGTCGATATCGCAGCCGATGGTTCCTTCTGCACAACCGGCGGTAAAGCTGTTCATGCACGGGAATTCGGAAATGGAGGTTATGTTTATTGTGTAGATTGTGATTTGGGTGGCGGGTTTGTCATTGGATCTGTAAATCTGGAGGATAACCAGGATAATTCCGGGGTCAAAGTAGAGTTCCCCGATCTGGTGAGTTATTATGATTATACAGATACCGATGGTTCTTACGGTATCAACAATATTCCTGCAGGATCATATTATGTTCAATGCACAAAGATCGGTTATTACACAGGTATTATTCCGGATGTTACCGTAGAGGATGGAGAGATAACTGATCTGGATATTATTACATTACAGCCTGCCGGATCAGCTCCCGAAAATTTTTATGCCAGCGAGGCAACAGGAATCGAGGTTGACCTATCCTGGGACCCACCGTTAAACAGGGATCCGATCGCATATAATATTTACCGTAAAACCTACGAACAGGAGCCTTATCCCGAAACACCTCTGGCCACGGTCGATGTTGCATTGAACAGCTATGAAGATGATACAGCCTTACCGGGTTACCAGTATTATTATGTTGTCAATGCTCTTTACGAGAATGATCTGCAAGGTCCTTACTCCAATGAGTCTCAGGGATGGATCACTACAAGTTTTATTATCGATGATATTAGTGTTTACGAAGGAGAAATGCCTGTTATAGACGGGATTATCAGTCCCGGAGAATGGGATGATGCTTTTCTAGTCGATTGTTCGGATTTCTGTGGTACATATGATGGCACCGTCAACCCTATCGGTAGTGTGATCGGATATTTTAAAGTGAACTCCGGATTATCAGAATTATACGGAGCTTTTATCAATTATAACGATACTGTTCTCGAAGATCATGACGAAGTTGCTCTCTATATTGATGACAATAACGATGGTACATATCCACCTCTGGGTGATGATTCGGAAGGTAATTACTGGTGTGCCTATTATGCCTCCGGAAATCAGATCAAATACAGACCTATATATGAAACCGGTGGAGTAGGAACTGTGATCTATCTTAATAATCCGCAACTGGAAGTTTCAGTTGATGAAGGTTACCTTGTTTACGAATTCATCCTCCCTATCGGTGTTGAATACTGGATGATAAATCCCGGACCGGAAAATATATCGGGAATGGGATTATTCGTTCTCGATGATAATACTCCTGATCCTCATGGATTTGATAGCTGGTGGCCCTACGACAATTTGAACATTTTCTCACCGGAGGGATACGGTACGATCAGCTTTGGAGCCGGTATTCAGGAACCCCTTCCGCCTGAAAACGTAACTCTTACTCTAGAATACGACCTTATCCATATCAGTTGGGATATGCCACCAATCAATAATCTGGACTATTTCAATATTTATTATCAATTCGAGGAAGATCGAGATTTTGATCTTCTGGATTCGACTATTGGAACAGCTTATGATCTTGAGGTCGATCAGGATGGTGTCCACTCTTTTTATCTTACAACCGTTAACCAGTTTGGTTCGGAATCGGATCCATCAGAAACAGTAGAATATGTCACTGCCGGTTCGACAGGTGATGATATTCCCTTAATTACCGAACTTGTCGGTAACTATCCTAATCCCTTCAATCCTGATACTATTATCATGTATAAACTTGCATCACCTACCAGGGTTGATCTGCGAATATATAATATTAAAGGTCAACTGATAAATAAACTCGTTGATGAGGTTCAGAATCCTGGTATTCACCAGATTCTCTGGCAGGGAAATACACTAAATGATAAGAAGGTCGCCGCTGGTATCTATTTTTATAAATTAAAAACCAGCGGATATTCCAATACCCGAAAAATGGTCATTTTGAAATAATTGCAGGATTCAGTTTTCCAGAATATAGATTTCTTTTATTTCTCCCTTGCAGATACTAATTACTCTGTCTGCAAAAATCTGAGCCTGCTTTTGTAGAATATCAATGGTATAATCTCCCGGGGCAAATATAACCAGAAAGGTATTTTTTGTGTCTGGATCAACTGCTGTACGTTGGGAATCGGTCATAGGAGAACCAAAGGGTCCAATATCATCGAAAACAGAATATCGATTATGAAGGTTGACAGGTTTTCTGGTATGCCCGAGATACATTTCGCCCTCCTTACCGATCCTAATCTCTACTTCACCTTTTATTTTGTCTGCATCGTAGACACAGATAGGCAGGAGAAAATCCAGTGAACACCAATTCCCAACATCGACGAGAGAATTGACTTTGTAGAAATCCAACCCCTTTAAAGCTCTTCTCAATAGAGCTTCCGAAGAAGGTCTGTGTCTGGTAGGATCGATTTTTATCTGCCGGAACAGACTCCTTACATTTTGAATTCCCTTGACATTACCAATAGGCTGATTATCATATTTTTCCCGATAATGCTCTGCTTTAGTTAGAAGATTGTTAAAGCCCGTTGTGCTACGGTCCACAATGATATTCTCGATTTTAATAACAGCCAGTTTAATTGGATAAGAAGTAATGATCTTCCACATTCTCTACTCCCTGTTCTGATTCAGATATAATACTTATATGTTTTTTATATGAAAAGGAATTTATAAATCTTTTTCATATTTGACTGTACCAGTCATAAAATCGAGTACAATATTATTAAATCCCGGAGTTTTCAAAGGATTATCCTTGAAATAGAAAAGGTGGGATTTCCGGGATGAATCGGAAGAACCAAAACACGGAAATATACTGTCTGCAGTTACTTCCAAAGCTTCAGCCAAAGCTTCTTCTTCCCTATTTTTACTCCGGATCAAGATCGTTTTTTTCAGAATCATGGGATCGGGCGTAATATAATCGATATGCCAGTGCTTTTTTTTCTTTTTACTGTAATGTCGTTTAATTCTTTTATCGAGGACACGCATGGCTGAACCGATATAGGCATAAAAACCTTTTTTAAACCTTCTAATACTTAGTTTCCCGATCTCAAGCTGGATTTCAGTAGGATTATGCAATAGTAAAATATATGATCCGGAGTTCTGACAATGTTGTTGTAAATGAATTTTGTCAATTTCAACTGCTCTAACATCATCCAGATCGATTGTGACCGGATCCCGAAATCTTAGACTGAAGGCATGAAAATTAATTTTACTGGATTTCAGGAAAGTTTTTCCATATTCGTAGTCAGTATGATAATTTGGAATAAATTTCTTTGAACTGGAATTCGTTATTAAGTAGACCATGTGGGATTCGATTGATTCAGCAGTTGCTGTTTCCAGGATTTCAATGTGTTTCCTGCCTCGAACTGTTGGAGCATCCGGGAACATTGCAATTCCGTTATGACAAAGTGTACAGGATTTTATCTCAAAGAAACAATTTATTCTGCCATCCTTAAAAGTTGCAAAATCTATCCTTGAATTCTTATATTTAACCTCTCTTCTCAGGTCGGATATTCCATCAAATTGATCGAGAATGTTCTTTTCCAGTAGAGATTTGAAAATACTATTGATCCTGATCGTATCCAGGAAAACGTAATTATCCTGATATTCGGTACCGATCACTTTATAATTGAATTTTGGCGTGGATATGGAAGTCAGATAAAAAACCTGTCCCGGGACAAGGAATTCATGCATTCTGCCTGTATTCGGAACATAAGCTTCAATTTTTTTACTATTGTATTCCAAATTCATTACGAAGCGGTTGGGGCGTGAAAGGAAGTGTGCTTTATACCAATCCGGATATATCTTGAGCTGATTCATTTCCAGGTTATAATTTTCAGATCACAGGGATCAGATCATCCCACAACTCCAGCATTTATCAGATCATGCATGTGAAGCATTCC
>JAUVIJ010000047.1 GCA_030592835.1 Candidatus Cloacimonadota bacterium
AAAACAATATGATATTGCGATAGAGAATTTAGAAAAATATGTTGAGTTGACGGATAATCCAACTGGTAAATATCAATTAGGAAAAGCGTATTTATTTGTCGGGAAAAATTTAGATAAAGCAGTTAAAATCTATAAATATTACATCAAAAACTATAGAGGCTTTTCAAACAAAAATTATATCCCGGATATTAATGGTGCATATTGGAGATTAGGACTTGTTTATGAAAGAAAAGGAGATTTAGGGAAAGCGAAGAAAACGTATGAAAAGGCATTGAAATACGATGGTCTGAACGGATATGTAATTAAAGCCATCAACAATCTGGGAAAGAATATCGATGAAATATTAAATGGAAATAAAACTGATTATATTTCTGGAGATGATGCTGTTTTTGATATGGATTTTCTGATCAAAGCGTTGGAAACTTCTCATCCTGATTTATATGCTTATACAAACGTTGATACAATGAAAAAGAAGTCTGAAACCTTAAAATCAGATCTTCCGGATTCAATTTCGATAATTGATTTTGCTAAGATCACATCAAAATATGTGGCGGGGTTTGGAGATGGTCATACATTTGTGCATTTACCTTTTAATAAGTATTATTCTAACATAGATGAATTGGCTTTCCCTTTTGATGTTGTAATTCAGGATGGAACTGTCTTGATTGAAAATGTCTACAATGAAAATGATAGCATTTATATCGGAAATGAGATACTTTCCATAAATCAATAAAATATCGGCAATATTTTAGAAGAGGCAATTCAATGCCAGAGTGCGGAGAAAATCGATTTCAAATATCAAAAAGTTTCACGTAATTTCAGAGAGATCTTATACTTGTTTTATGGTTGGAAAGATAATTTTTCTATAGAAATTAAAAATACGGTAACTGGTAAAATTATTAATACTGTTTTAAAAGGTGTTGAAAAACAGACTATTCAATCCATGAGAAAACAAACTGCAATGCCCTCCGAAAAACCATTCAAATTCTTTTACCTCGAAGACATAAATACCGGATTGATAGAATATCTGAGTTTTTCTCAAATGGAAAATTTCAAAGTGTTTCTGGATTCTACTTTTAAATTTATTGAAGAAAAAAACATAAAAAACTTGATAATAGACGTTCGAAATAATGGTGGTGGCAACTCAAATTGTGGCAAATTTTTTCTTACTTATCTTACAAAAGAACCCTATGTAATGTTCTCAGAATGTAATGTAAAATATAGTAAAAAAGTTAAAAATATGTATAAACAGAATATTCCGAAATGGATGCAAATTTTTCCTTTCTATTACCTGAGTAATAATTCTAAAATTCTATATACTTCAAAAGACGGATATATTCATGAGAATAAAACCGAACCATACAAACATGATATTTCCGAACCTTTTTTCTCCGGAAATGTTTACATTTTAATAGGAAATTATACCTTTTCCAGCGCAACAGATTTTGCGGCAGTTTTTAAGGATTATGGATTCGGTATTTTAATTGGTGAAGAAACGGGTGGATTAGCTACTTGTTATGGAGATCTCCTTATGTTTAATATGCCAAATTCAGGGTTAAGTTTCTGTGTCTCTCATAAATATTTTGTCCGTCCTGGTGGATTTGATGATTGCAAAGGTGTTATTCCTGATTATGAAGTAAAACAAAAACCGGAAGATATTAAAAATGGAATCGATAATATTTTAGAATTTACAAAAGAATTGATCTATTCAACCCAGATAATGCAATAGATGTTTATTGAAGAGCCCTCTGTACCAAGATGACACTGGACTCTTTTGGAAGGTGAAAAATGCAGGAAAAGAAACTAATTATTGCTTTTCTCTTCTTAACATCGATATCAGAGTTTTATAAAAATCAAACACCACAATAACTATAATCACTATGAGAATCCAGGAGCCGATTGGTCTTAAAACATCTAAGGAAGGGTGAATGAATATCTCTTCAAAAGGATAGTTTAAAAGAAAAATAGCTACTATCAGGTAAACACTGTTATTAATCAGATTTATCCAATATGTTTTAAAAAAGTAGGGTAAAATACTGCAAATCAGCTCAAAGAAAATCAAACCGATTACCAATAATGACATGAATTGTGAAAAAAATGCTTCAAAAAGAGGTTCAGGAGGATGAGTGAAATTAACTGTTTTAAAAAACAGAGTATTGTACTTGAAATAAACTAGAAGAGCAATGATCAGAAGACCTGCTATGATTCCAATTTTCAATTTACTGGGTGCATTCAAAGGTAATGTTTTTATTTTAAATTTACTTATAACAAATTGGGGCCAGATAAGATTTATCTTCTTTTCACTCTGGGTAATTAAATAGAAGATCAAAGCCACTATGCCAAAGTCATATATCCAGGTTACTGGTGCTTCAGCCAGCAATTGCATAAATCTATTTATAAATCCATTTATCTTAATTGAAAGGTCAAAAGGGAAAAAATTAAATGAAAAATTAAAATCATCTGATATTATCTTTAGAAAATAATGGATTGCAAATAAAATCCAGGTGTATCTGAAAAGATAATTTTTATATGAGGGAGATATTATCTGAAAGCCTTCAAGATACTTTTCTGCAACTTCTTTTGCCGGTCCGAATAGATTAATTGCTTTTTGGATATTTTCTTCTGAAATTTCCCCAAAATCTTTTTCAGTTTTCTCAAGAATATGGCTCTCAATTTCTGCCAGAACTTCTTTTTTACCTTCGCTCAAAATCAGATAATGATCAATTTCCTCCAAATAATTCTTTATGTTTTTATCCATTTTTTACCTCCTTTAATAATTTTGTTATTACTCCATTTTGTATCTGCCAGATACTTAGAAGTTTATTTCTTATTGTTTTTCCTTCCTTACTAATTTCATAATACTTTTTTGGCCTGTCATGCTCCACATCCCAGCGGCTGCTTATCCATCCGTTTTTCTCAAGTCTTCTTAACATTGGGTATAGTGTATTTTCTTCAACAGAATATCCAATCTCTTCAATAAACCTGAGCATCATATAACCATACATAGGAGTTTCCAAAGCCAATAAAACCATAATCTGCAAAAACCCCCTGTTCATCTCAACTTCAATCTTGCTATCCTGAATTGACATCTTTTAACCTCTCTAATTACTATGCGAAACAATATTACTGTGTGATACACAGCATGTCAATAAAAAAATTAATTCTTCCTATTTACTAAATTAACAGAATATGAAATTAAGGTTTTAGAACTGAGTAATTATAGGACTCTTGGAGAAAAAACATCAATTATTTTAATGAGGATAATCCTGCTGAAATGGTAATTAAAGAAATTTCCAATTCATAACAAATTTGACAAATTAGCATTTCTAAGTCAAATTAGATTTTTAAGAAATTTAGATCTTTTTAATAATCATGCTAGTTTGAATAATATTAAAATCGAAGTGAATATTTGTATGATATCTTCAATTAGAAAAATAGAAACAACCGGAGAAAAATTGAATAAAATAGAAGGGGAATTATTATAAAATGAGAAGAATATTGATATTAACATTATTATCTTATATTGTAATTTCTGCAGAGATAATCGACCACAACTGCACTGATATTACCCAGATTCCTCAATCGGCAATAGAACAAGCTAAAATTGATCTTCACATTGCTTACGGACATACATCTCACGGTAGTCAATTGACTACAGGTATGACCGGTTTAATTGGTTTTGCTAATGGTGGAGGTTTAGGGCTTTCACTCCCGACCGATATATTTGAATGGAATAATGGTGGAACAGGTGGAGCGTTAGATCTTCACGATTATGCGATGCCCGGAGATTGTGGTTATTACCCTCAATGGGTAAATGAAACAGAAGCTTACTTAGATAATCCGGTTAATTCAGATGTGAATGTCATTATCTGGTCATGGTGTGGACAGGTTGATAATAAGTATGCGGCAGGAACACTTGCCAGCGAATATTTAATTCCAATGGATCAATTGGAAACAGATTATCCGGCTGTTACTTTTATTTATATGACCGGTCACGTAGATCATTGGGATGATGCAAATAACAAAGCTGCAAACCAGATGATCCGAGATTTTTGCAATGCAAATAACAAAGTTCTTTATGATTTTGCAGATATTGAGAGTTATGATCCTGATAATACATTTTATGAATTTCCTCATGATAATTGCAATTATTATGAATCCGAAGACGGGCCACAATTAGGAAATTGGGCAATCGAATGGCAAAACTCTCATACAGAAGATGAGGATTGGTATAATTGCAGTTCTGCTCACAGCCAACCCTTGAATGCTAATCGAAAAGCATATGCCGCCTGGTGGTTATGGGTAACACTTGCCGGATGGAATCAGTGTTTACCTGCTCCAACTGATTTAATAGTCATAACTAATTCGGATTTTGTTCATATTTATTGGAATATGGTTCCCGGAGCATCATCATATAAAGTGTTTTCTTCAGACAATCCAGATACTGGTTTCATTGAAGATGTTTCCGGTTCATTTGATGGAGAAAGCTGGAGCGCACCAATTGAGAATATGAAAAAATTCTATTATGTGACTGCTATGAATTAAAAGAAAAAAGTTAATTTTTTATGGATTAAATTATGATGACAAAAAGGCATCAAAATATTCCTGCATCTTATTTAACATTGATAAAAGACAATAAAATTCTGCTTCTCAGACGTTTTAACACCGGATATGAAGATGGGAATTATTCAATGATTGCCGGGCATGTCGATCCGGGAGAAACCTTTACACAATGTATTATCAGGGAAGCAGAGGAAGAAGCAGGAATATTACTAAAACCAGAAGATCTAAAAGTTATACATGTGATGCACAGAAATTCTGAAACTGCAGTAAATAATGAAAGAATCGATGTTTTTTTTATTGCTAAAAAATGGGAAGGAGAAATCGAAAACAAAGAACCTCATAAATGTGATGATCTATCCTGGTTCGATCTGGACAACATACCTGAAAATGTCATCCCCTATATAAAGCAAGCAATCGCTGGAATAAATAATAAAGTTTATTATAGTGAATATGGTTGGCAGTGAGCGAAATGTTTAAGTACCGTAGCATAGTGTTTCCGTTAAAATAAGGAAAAAGGGAAATTATGTTAGATCATAAAAAAATCCATACATATCATCGATGAAATCGACTAAGTATTAGCCCAACATTACGGTTTTACGGAATGGGAACTTGATTGCATTATCAAATACAGAATGAGAAAATGTCTGAACTGTGAATTAATATGATTAAGTGATAGACTATGGTTTTTTTATGGAACATTTTGATGAATGCTCATATTCAGTATAATCAAGGTAATCCAATAATCAGACGAATCAAAGTACAGACAATTGCAGATGATGTAGTTGGGAAAGATAAAGAATATTCGAACATT
This sequence comes from Candidatus Cloacimonadota bacterium, assembly GCA_030592835.1. Lineage (GTDB taxonomy): Bacteria > Cloacimonadota > Cloacimonadia > Cloacimonadales > TCS61 > JAUVIJ01. The sequence goes on from JAUVIJ010000047.1 coordinate 5,375, forward strand.
ATATATCTTAATTTGAGCAAAATCCGGACTTGAGAAATTTGGGGAAACTTCATCCTCAGAATTAAAATAAATGCAATAATAATAAGATAGTTGAATTAAACCAGCATGATAAGATGAAACAGATAAATAAATTGACAAGCTCATCATCGGGTTTTTCTTGAAGAAAGTAAGATTATGAAGATAATTAGAAAAAAGACCAGGGAAATCAGGGTCGGTAATGTTAAGATCGGGGGTGATAATCCTATCTCGATCCAATCTATGACAAATACCGATACCAGAGATATAAGCTCTACTACAGAACAGATCAAAAGATTGACTTCAGCCGGTTGTGATCTGATCAGGGTGGCAGTACCTGATTCGGAAGCAGCGGAAGCTGTCGGCAAGATCATACCTCAGATCAATATCCCCCTGATAGCTGACATTCATTTCGATCATAAATTGGCTCTGATGGCAATCGAATCCGGTGTGGATGGATTGCGTCTAAATCCCGGAAATATCAGTAACCAGGAAAAGGTCTGTAGAATTGTGGATACCGCTGGAGAGCATCGGATACCGATCAGGATCGGAGTCAATGGTGGTTCCCTGCCAAAAGATATTCTCAATAAATATGGACATACTTCAACAGCACTCGTCGAAAGCGCCCTCAGGCATATACAAATATTGGAGAGGTTAAATTTTCATGATATCAAAGTCTCAGTTAAAACCTCATCCGTTCCTCTGACAATAGAATCTTACCGATTACTCAGCAAAAAAATAGATTATCCTTTGCACCTGGGGATCACGGAAGCCGGCACGGAATTTGTGGGGACAATAAGATCCTCTATTGGTATCGGCACTCTGTTAGCAGAGGGTATCGGTGATACGATCCGGGTTTCATTAACAGCGGATCCAATATTAGAAATTAAAGTCGCAAAAGAAATACTGAAGAGCCTTGATCTTCGCAAAGGACTACGGATCATTTCCTGCCCCACTTGCGGTCGAACCGAGATCGACATTATCCGACTCACCGATGAGGTTGAGAAGATGCTGAAGGATTTTGCAGAAACGGATCTGACTGTTGCCGTAATGGGTTGTGTTGTGAATGGTCCCGGGGAAGCAAAAGAAGCTGATTTTGCCATTTGTGGTGGTAAATCCGAAGGGTTGATCTTCAAAGCAGGTGAATTCATTAAAAAAGTTCCTGAATCTGCCCTGGTAGAGGAATTATTTAGAATCATTAACGAACATATCGATGAAGTTTAATAATATACATTTAACTGGAATTCTCATTCTGATTTTCAGTTTTTTGTCAGCTTCCAACCTTCAAATTGGTATTATTGAATTCGAGGGGAATTTTATCTTTCCCGATGAACACCTGCGTTCTGTAATATATTCATCCCCGGGTGACAAATTTGATCAACAGACGATCAATTCGGATATTATCAGGATATCTGAACTATACGAAAAAAGTAATATTTATAATGTAAAGATCTTTCATCCCAAGTTGGACACCTCCGATCCTCAGGCTATCGGTATTACTTTTCAGATCGAGGAAAATCCCGAGCTTGTCATCGATGAAATATTCTATACAGGGCACAGTTATCTTTCCACAAAAGTGATCCGGGAAAAGATCGGGAGCGGGAAAATAGATCTGACCCGGCTGAGTTCAAAACTCCGTGATCTGGTCAATATCTATGGTAACCGGGGATTCATGTTTACAGAAGTCAGGCTGGACAGCATCAGCTACTCCGGATCTAAATATACCGCACATGTGCATATAACCGAGAATAAACCCTCAACAACTGCTGCTTATCGTTTTAAGGGAAACAAAATTACTAGAGAAAGTACTTTATTAAGGATTTCTCATCTCACTAATGCGGATATTATTACACCTGAACTGATCGATCTTGCTGAACAGAGTCTTAATTCGAAAAGCTACCTGAAAAACTGTCTGGTCATTCCCCTGAATGAAACCGAAATCCTGATCCAGATCGAAGAACACAGGATGAGTATGTTCTCAGGTATTCTCGGTTATAATAACTCCGAGGATAAGTCAGATCGGATCACAGGTTTCATCGATCTCCAATTCAACAATCTTTTCGGTACAGACAGAAATCTTGCCCTGCACTGGTATAAAGCCGTAGCAGATAGAAGCTTAATTGAAATCCAGTATCACGAATCCGGACCGGTGAATTTTCCCGTCAGTGGTGATTTTATCCTAGCCAGGGAAGATGTTGATTCCACCTATATCAGGAATAATTTCGAGTCGGAAATCTATTATTATGACCTGAGAAACAAATATGGGATATTCCTGGGTCTGGATCAGGTTTTCCCCGGAAATCGCAGACCTAAAACCGTTGAGAAGACCAGTTTTCAGAAAGCAGGTGTTTTCTGGAATTATTATACCCTGGATAATAAGGTCAATCCGAGCAGAGGAATGAATGTTACGGTAAAATATTACAATATTTTTCACAAATCTGATAATGATAATAAATCGAAAAATGCTGTAGAGGGAAGCTGGGAATATTACAGGAAATTATCGGGTCGAACAGTGGCTGCGTTAAAAATCAATACAAAAATCATTGAATACAGAAATTTAACTGATTTCGACTTTTTCTACCTCGGAGGTTTAAAAACCTTGCGTGGATTTAATGAAAAAGAATTTTACGGATTTCGAACAGGATGGATAAATGCAGAGTTCAGATATTTGTTATCACCTTCTTCGCGGGTGTTTACCTTTATCGACTATGGTTACGTAGAGAACGAATCCTACAAATATGGAAAATTGTTCGGTATCGGAGCCGGTCTCAGGATAGAAACCAGGCTTGGCATAGTCGGGCTTGACTACGGGCTTGGATATTTCCGGGATAAATTAAAAAATCCTCTCAGGGGAATCATCCATTTTGGTTTGGAAGCCGGATTATAAAATAATAAGGAGAGTCTATGGATAGGAATGGACAGTTAAAAGTGGGCGTATATGTGGATGTTTCCAATATTGCCCAAAATGGTGGTTACGGGATGCAATATGATGTCCTGCGTGAATTCGCCTGCAGAAACAACGGGGTTGCTATTCGTCTGAATGCCTATGTTGCTTATGATGAAGATATGGCGAAGAAGAACTCTGATTACCGGAATAAAGCACAGAGTTTTCACTCTATTTTGAGGGATTTCGGTTACAAAGTCATTGTAAAAATCGTGCGCTGGTATGAGGATGAGCATGGAAATCGATATGGGAAAGCCAATGCTGATCTCGATATGGCAGTTGATACTCTCATGCAGTCTGAACGTCTGGATTATGTACTTATCGTTTCCGGAGATGGCGATTTTGTCCAGGTAGTGAGAGCATTACAGAACAAGGGTTGCCGGGTTGAAGTTCTGGCGTTTAAGAATGTTTCTTATATATTAAGGAATGAAGCAGATGTTTTCACTTCGGGATATCTGGTACCCAGTCTGATCTTGTCCGAACATACTGAACACGAGACTCAGAACAAGATTGCCCGGGGAGTTTGTTATTCGTTTTTCCCGGAAAAAGGTTATGGTTTTCTTCGTTTCATGAAAGATCTACGGGGAAGGTTATGGATCACAGATTCCCGCAAAACCGAATCTCCTTATGGAACAGCCTTTGCCCATAGTTCGCAATTTCCCGAAGACTTTGATGTCGCCACACTGCCCAACCGGGAACAGGTTTTTGAGTTCGAATTAAAAGAAATAAAAGATAAAGGCTGGCAGGCTGAAAACATTAAACTCATACACCAATATTAAAAAATGATCCCGGATCCAGTTAAAATTAATAAATATGCTGTTATCGATGTTGGCACGAACAATATATTAATGTTAATAGCTCAGAAAAAGGGGAACAGTATTATTCCTTTATTCAGGAATTCGAACATCTCTGCCCTGGGGAAGAACATGAAATCCGGGTATTTAACCAAAGCCGGGATAAACCGGACAAAAAGGATTCTGAATGATAACATCAAATATGCCAAATTATATACTGAAAAAATCATTATGGTTGGAACTAGTTGCTCCCGAGATGCTGGAAATATCGAATTGTTATCAAAGTGGTTAAAAGCAAAATACAATCTGCCTTATAATATTATTTCCGGTAAAGATGAAGCCTATTATAATGGTTTGGCAAATATTGAACAATTTTCTGATCTAAATAATTTTATCCTCTTCGATGTTGGAGGTGGAAGTACAGAATTCATTTTTGTTTCTGCAGGAAAAATCAAAAATTCAGTAAGTATCCAGCTCGGAATAAGAAGATTACAGAACAAATTCGGACTCGACATGATTGCTAAAATTAAAGAGATCAGAAAATTACTAACATCTATGCCTATCCCCGGTAATTTCGACCTTGTCGGTACTGGCGAAACTGCAACCAGTATCAGTGCTATCAAACAGAACCTGAAAAATTATGAGCCCAGCAAAATTCATAGAAGTATTATTGATCGATCAGAATTGGAAAATATCATAGATCGAATAGAAAATATGAACCTTGCGGAAATTGCCCGTCTGCTACCATTCGACCCATTAAGATCGGATATTATTTTGACAGGAGCCATAATTATCAAAGAAATAATTGATCATTTTCATGGTGATTCCATACATGTCAGTGATCAGGGATTACAATTTGGGATTTTACATCTCGGTGAGAACGAATTAAGAGCATTTTACAGGATAAATTAATATGAAAGACTTCAGATTACAGCAAGGTGATAGAATCGGAATAGAAATCAAGGGGAATATAATCGGTGCGGACACTTTTACGATCATTGCAGGTCCCTGTACGATCAAGGATAAATCCGTATTGCAGGATGTTGCCGGGCATTTAAAAAAAAGCGGAATAAAATTTCTCCGCGGTGGTTCCTTCAAAATGAGAACATCTCCCTACAGTTTTCAGGGAATTGGTGTTCAGGCACTGAAATATTTACATGATGTAGGAGAACAATCCGGCATGATCACAGTATCTGAGATCGTTTCTGAAAATGATATCCCCCTGATGAGTGAACAGATTGACATAATTCAAGTCGGAACTCGTAACATGCAGAATTATCCTCTTTTGAAAAAATTAGGAAAAGTCGACAACCCTGTAATCCTGAAAAGATTTTTTAACCTGACCCCAGTTATTAGTTCCCCCCTGATCGCGGGAAAAAATATAGGCCGAGCCTGAATCGGTGCCATTGTCATCGTCCCAGTGAGCCCCGACGATGGCCGTGTCTCCGCTAATCGATA
>JAUVIJ010000197.1 GCA_030592835.1 Candidatus Cloacimonadota bacterium
ATTCCTGAGTTCTCAGGGATAGGTAACAGAAAGTGAAGTGGTTCTTCCTTCATCCACTTCAATAGACATTCTTTTTTTCCGGTAATCCGGATGCTTTATCTCAAGTACAGGATTTTTTCCATTAATCCTCACAAGTTTCTTTTCACCGGACTGGATAACATTATCCTTGTTCAATCCCTTGAAATAAATGACAAACTCCCCATTTTGTGCTGTTCTTGCCCTGTTACTACTTTCCTTAATCCCTAGTAATGCTCCGACAATTCCTTTACCCTGGGGATTTTTAACGATACCTCTTATCAATGTGGCAGATGGTGGGAATTTATAAGATGGTTTTGGGCTAAGAGCAATATTGACTATTGGATTTTGTATATCGAGATCTTCAAGCCTGACATTCTCTATTTCTTCATCAAAAAAATGTTCTCCACCATTTACCTGGACGTTATAACGATCTCCCGAGAGATCCAGGAAAAGGTAATATCCGCTGGGATTTTTGACCGGATTTATGTTCTGGCCCTTTATGGACACATCAAAATTACCAGTAGCCTCCATTCCGGAGTAATCGTCGATGATGTAAACACCTAACGAAAGCTTTGTGGAAACGCTTTCTATAAAAATTTTTCCAGTTTGTTCCACATTCACACCTTATATATATATTTATCTAGCCTGCGTTCGATTACCCTTTTTGCATCTTTCTCCCGCGTTGACTCTATCCTGATGGTGTTTACCATATAACATATTGAAGGTCTGAAAGGTTTATCCTGGAAAGTATTCCATATCTTAGTCAGATCCTCCAGACTAAGAGGTGTTTGTGATATGTGAAGCTCCTGGTCATTTTTCTTCAGGTTCCCTCTTAAAGTTGAACCTGATATTATGGAGTTATCATAGAGGATTTGCATTGCTCTGCCTAAAATACTGTGCTCTTCTTTCGTTCTATCGGTTTTATCCTGTATTCCAGAGGAAGGGTAAGACGTTAACATGTAATACAGATCCAGTATCAAGGGCGGGTATTTGAGTTTTGTTAGATTTATCTTCTGCATTTCCTGATTCTTCATATGGACATTTTCAATGATCTGGAACAGGAACACGGAAAGGCGAACGCTGTCACTTGCCTCGATCTCACCGGGAGAAAAAAGTATTATGGAATCAGGACTGATCAGGCCTTCCATATTACTCCTTAATAGATATATCAATGTCTCGCTGACATCTGCTATAGTAGTATAATCCGAAACGTTTGTACTTTGTGCAATTTCCATTTTTCCTCAAAATTTAAAAATCATTTCACAAGCTTATAATATTTCCCAAATTCTTCTGGTGTGCAAAGCTTACCCATCTTTTGAAATTCCCTTTTCGTGGCTTTAATTATACATTCCATTTTAACAATACGGGAACTCCCTGCAGCCAAAAAAGTAGCGGCAAGTGCTATGTTCTTAATGTTACCGCCTGTTATCTTGAAATTTGCCAGAAAACCAAGGTCTACATCGTCATTAACAGGCGTTTCTTTTGGGAATATGTTCTTCCATATATTTTCCCTGAGTGTTTCATCAGGGAAGGGAAATTCTATGGCAAAATGCAATCGACGCAGGAAAGCATCGTCTATGTTCTTTTTATAATTACTTGCAAGGATTACAATACCTTCATGTTCTTCCATCTTCTGTAGCAAATAATTGGTCTCAATATTTGCATAACGGTCATGAGAATCTTTGACCTCGGATCTCTTTCCAAAAAGTGCATCTGCTTCATCAAAGAACAGGATAGCATTGCTTGTTTGTGCTTCTTTGAAGATCTTATTAAGATTTTTTTCAGTCTCTCCGATATATTTACTGACCAAACTGGACAGGTCAATTTTGTATATATCCAACCCAACTTCCCTGGCGATAATTTCAGCTGCCATGGTTTTACCAGTGCCGGATGTACCGGAGAATAAGATATTAAGTCCCTTTCCAAGTGATAATTTCCTGTTGAATCCCCAATCAGAGTATACAGTTTCTCTATATTTTACATGACCGCTTATCTCTTTCAATTGTTCCTTTACATCATTCGGGAGGATAATTTCCTCCCATGTATAGCGGGGGTCTATCTTCTTTGCCATGGAGGATAGCTTCTGATTGGATTGGGCTTTACAGCCCAGATAAAGGTCCAAAAGTGATATTGCCAAATCATCATCACTCCTGGACTTTGCAATCTGACCTGCTGTAAAGATAGCATCCTTTATCTGACCGCCACTGAATTTAAATTTACTTGCGATCTCATCCAGGTCAACATCACCTGACAGATCATATCCATCCAGGAATGCTTCCCATAGTATTTTTCGATTTTTTGCTTCAAGCAAAGGAAAATCCATACTTATGAAACCGTGATTGTTAAAAACACATGGCGGTTCCCATGATTGCTCACCTGATAGAAATATCCAATTTGGAAATTGATCCATCTTTTTAATTATGTTTAATGGATTGACCTTGGAGTTGGTATCTTTGACTACTGCATCAAATCCTTCAAAATATATTGATGCTTTTTGCAAAAGGGCTTCGCGAAGGACCAAATCCAACATTTTATACGGTTCATCTTCCAGGAGAGCTTTAGAATCCACTATTAATAATGGCATATCAAATTCATTGCTAACGATCTCAGCAACTGTTTTTTTTCCCGTTCCGTATGGACCGGCCAAAAAGAATATCTGAGGGTTATTTGTTTGGAAATACCATTTTATTGTGTCAATTAATGCAGTATCATTTTCAGGTAAAATAAGATCCTTTATAGTTCTTTGTGAGTTTATGATCGTCGAGAAATTCTTAATTCTTGGATCGATCTCATCAAATTCCAGTAGAAAACTAATAATCCTTTCATCAACTTTTATAGATCTGGATAGAAGCGTAGAATGGTCGTCATTTTCATTATTGGAAAGATAGATAAGGTGATTCTCCAAAAGAGGGCTGCTTGACGAAAAATTCATTCTGGCTGTGATCTTTTCTTCCACATTTTGGCAGAGAAGCTTGATCACCAGATCACCAGTAGGCCGTTTTTTTGTTAGATCATTCTGAAGATACGAGTATATCTGTTCATATGGCAATTTCAGTTCCGATACAAGACAGATCAAGAGGGCATCGACTTGGAAGGAATTGAGATGAAAAATATCTGATAAAAGGGGTAATCGCAATACTTGGCCTTTTTTTATACTTTCAATTTTTTTTATATTGATCTTATGGGTTAAGGTTTCAATTTCTCCAATTTCTAAACTTGAAGGACTATTTATTTCTGATTCAAATAGCGAGTTATGGAGAATATAGTCTATTTCCTTTTCTGTAATAAATAAACCCTGGTAGTCACCCGATCCATCCTGGAGTTCTGCTTTAAGCTTCCTGATATAAGAATGAATCAACAGGTCTATCCGCTGGAATTCCATAAAAAGATGTTCAAAGTTGCTCTTATAGACATTATTTTCACTGGTAATTAAATCACCAGATTTTTTTAAGGATCCTGCAATTAAAGTTTTCATCTCTTGAAACTCAGATTTTAGCACAACTTGTGGATTGTGCAGATTTTATTGCTAACCAGTCCAAGTCTTAAAAAAAATATGAATTGTATCTGTTGTTTTAGAATGTCATAGGTTTGATAATGCCTTTATTATTATCTCATGATCTGTTAATTGTCCTGAAGATTTTAATTGGTCAACTTCGATAAGGAATTTTCCAATTGATTTATTGTCTAGATCATGTTTTTTGGCATATCGCATAGCCAGAATTTTTAATTCTTTTC
>JAUVIJ010000103.1 GCA_030592835.1 Candidatus Cloacimonadota bacterium
AGTAATTCAATAACTCTTTATAACCTTCCGATCTTTCTTATGGTGAGTTTGCTGTCAGATAAAGATCGGAAGGTGTTATCAGTCAACATACAATGACAGCGGTGGTTGTACTTGTCTTTGCGCTACGCGATGCTGCATAGCGTCGAGTGATCTTTCACTTTGTCTTGCGACCTGTCCCGCTGTATCCGGCAACTGCCGGAGTAGGAGGACGCAATCTCTAGTTCAATCAGATTACAACCTAACTTCCGAATACGCCACGGCGCACAAGTGTTTCGACTTTGTCGAATCTTCTGAATGTTGAGGTGTTCCTACCCAAACAATCGGAAGATCAGCAAGCTGAACATTCCGATGTTTCTAATTTTTTGAGTTTTAACTTAATTGTACTATCAGTTTGTTGATTGCAGGAAGCTCGAGTCGAGTTAAAATCTAACTAAGTCTTTTTACTGATATTGTCCAGTTTCTGGATTATCTGATTATAGAGCAGCGTCAGTGAGATCGAGAAAGACACTTTCTTTCTGGCATGCATCACCAGGCTGTAGGCTTCCATTATCTTATTCTGATTCAAATAGATCCGGATAAGGTCGAGATAACTGGAATCATTTTTAGGAGAAATTTGAATACTTTTTATTAAGTAATCTACAGCCTCATCCATTTTACCGATATTCTCACAAGTAATACCAAAACCACGATAGAAATGATAGGTTTTGATCTTCATTTTCTCAGCTTTTTGAAATTCCAGATATGCCTTTAACCAGTTGTCGAGATGAGAATAAGCGATCCCTTTCAGATAGAAGATCGTACCATTTTTCCCAAAAGATTTCTCCGCATTTTCCAGATGTTTGATCGCTTTCCGGTAATCCTTCAGGGCAAAATAAAGCTCAGCAGTGAAGATATATGGTAAATTTGAGGTTACATTTTGTTTGAGGAGGTTTTTCATTATTTTCAGACTTTCATTGAATTTACCCAGTTTGGAGAGAGCGTAGGCTTTGTTATAGAGAAGTTCCGGGAATTTTAATCTAACCTTATCGTAATAATCGAGTGCCAGTTGAAATTCATTCAGAGAAAGAAAACAATTACCGATACGCAATGGTATTTCCGGATTTTTAGGATCGATAGACATCAAATCAGTATAGGTTCCTATAGCTTTAGTAAATAGTTTCTTGGAAAAATAAAGTTCACCCAGAGTAAAATACAGTTGTTTTTCCTCAGGATAGATCTCTATATTGGTTTTAAGTAACCGACAAGCTTTCAACCAGTTCTTCTTACGTTGAAATTCAGCCTGCCAGAGAATATTCCGGATATTATCCACACAACCCCACTTCTAATGAAATTACGAACTTTGCTTATTTAAACCCAGATAATGCAATAGATCTTTTTAAATAGCAGCATTAAGTCTTAGGCTTATAAATCTTTTATGTGTGAGTGAATCACAAAATTGTTTCTGAATATCTTTATGATATGCAGGAAAATTTTCTAATCCATCACCCTATAAAATATTACCACTCATTATTAAACCTCTATCGCATTGTCTGAGTTAAATACAATTTCTTGATCATGTCAAGAATATCTTCCATATCCAAACTTCGATTTATATAATCTCTGATTTTAGCTCCACCCTTAAATCCTCGTGTGTAACAGGAAAAATGAGTACGCATCTCTCTCAGAGCTACCGATTCTCCTTTATCCTTAACAGTCAATTCAACATGTTTTCTGATCAATTCAAACTTTTCTTCCATCCAGATCTTTTCAATTTCCAGATTCTTTAATGCTGATTTTATTTCCCGGAATATCCAGGGTTTTCCCATTGCTCCCCTGCCGATCATAATGGAATCACATCCGGTTGTCTCAAACATTTTTAGTGCATCTTCAGGATTTCTGATGTCTCCGTTACCAATTACAGGGATATTAAGTGCTTGTTTCAAGGTTTTTATCAAGTTCCAATCGCTTTTACCAGCGTACATCTGGGATCTTGTCCGGGGATGTAAACAGATCATATCGATACCTGCCTGCTGAAGTTTGAGAGCAAATTCGACCGCATTGCTGCTGAAATTATCCCAACCGCTTCGGATTTTCACTGAGAGCAGAATGCCCGTCCCCTGTAATTCCTTTTTCATCGCAGAAATTATAGAAACTGCAAGCTGCGGATTCTGCATTAAAGCAACTCCAGCTCCTCTTTTAACAACCTTTTTTACCGGGCAACCCATATTGACATCAATAAAATCAGCCCCGGTTTGTATAGCTCTTGATATTGCTTTTTTCATGATTCCGGGATCTTTTCCGAATATTTGAACCCCGAAAGGATGCTGATTCTCACCGAACCTGATATATCTCAAACATTTCTCGGGATTCCTGATCAAGCCATCAGCGCTGACCATTTCACTTACAACTACATCTGCGCCGCAATTTTTACAGACAGAGCGGAAAGAATTGTCAGTGATACCAGCAAGCGGTGCCAGCCAGATCTTTTTCCGGGCAAGATCACTCAGTGACAGCATTTTGTTGTAACTGATAGATAAAAATGCCACAGGCAACTGCTGCGTTGAGAGACTCCATCTCAGGGCTCATGGGGATGTACAATTTATGATCAGCATTCTCGGAAAGAACTTTTTCTACACCAAAAGCTTCTGAACCGATGATCAGAATAATATTGTTTGCAGGTGGATTGAAAGAAAAAAGATTTTTTCCATTATCGACAGTAGAAATGATTTTTGTGGATGCTTGCTCCAAAACCCATCGGTAGTCTTTGATTTCATGGGGGAGACGAAAAACAGCACCCAATGATGACCGGATTACTTTCGGGTTATAGACTTCACAGCAATCGGGGGAAAGTATGATCCCTGAAATTCCAGCAGCCGCTCCCGTTCTGAATATTGTACCCAGATTGCCGGGATCTTTTATCCTGTCGAGATAGAGAAGAAATCTATCAGCAATTATCGAGAGTTCAGGATAGGAGATTACAGCTATACATGATTGGGGTCTCTGAGTGTCACTTAGTTTTTCAAGTTGCCATGATTGTGCTTCGAAACGAGTCCCTGCCTTCAGATCATCGTATTCAGTCCAGGCGTCAGAACTGATGATCAACTCATCGAATTCAATTCCGTAATGATCGATCTGCCGTAATAAGCGATTACCTTCGACCAGAACTTTCTGCTCCAGGTCACGGTATTTTTTCTGTTTCAGTTTAAGCAGTTTTTTTAGATGGGATTGGGATAAAGGGTTCATTTTTAATCGCGATATATTTTTTTGATTTCTTCAACATTTACCTGATCTATCTGGTGCGGTTGTAAATACCTTTTCCCATATGTACGGTAAATTTCTGTATCCAGGATAAGATCGAGGATATCTTTATCGATCTCCATCAGTCTTGCTTTCTCAGCCATTATCCTTAGAGTTGTATTCAGTGAAATCCCGTCTTTGTAAGGACGGTCCGTAGCTGTCAGGGATTCAAAAATATCTGCGATCGCAATGATCCTTGCCTGCAGAGGCATATCTTTTTCCGTATATTGATGAGGATAACCATTCCCATTCAATTTTTCATGGTGTAGAGAAGCAAATCTGGGTATATTTCTAAATTTTCTGGGAAATGTGATCCTGGACAGCATCTCTTCTGTGACCAGCACATGTTCGTTCATTTTATGCCTTTCTTCGGCTGATAAAGTTCCTTCTCGAATCTTTAGATGTTGGTATTCATCTTCAGTTATAAGATAAACTTCCTTTCCGGAAATATGGTAACTTTGATCAGCGATCCTGTTGAGTATTTCCAGGGTTGAATCAGAGAATTTGATCCTTCCTTTATTGAGATCTTTTAAGAAAACAAGGTCTCTGTTCAAAATCTCGATCTCTCTGGACAGTTCATCTTTCCGGTCTGGAAACCTGTAGATATCTTTTTCCAGGAAAGTTTTGATCAGGGCGAATCTGGTCTCAATAAGATTGATCCTGTCGTAAACGGATTCCAGTTTAGTGGATTTATCCATTATAAATTCCGGAGTTGTGATTTTCCCGAAATCATGCATCCAGGCGGCAATACTGATTTCCTGCAGTTCATCACTATTAAAAACCCTGAATTTAAAGATGTGATTATCCCGATTCACGCTATTTGCGATCATTTCTGTCAGTAAAGCTACTCTGCTGATGTGATCTCCAGTGTATTTGGATTTCTTATCGATAGCATGTGCTATTGTTCTGATGAACTGGTTCAGGAGATCTTCCAGACTTGTGACCAGTTCCTTGTTGGACAAGGCGATTGCTGCTTGAGAAGCCAGAGAAGTTAACATGGCTGTATGCTTTTCAGTGAAGGATACGATCTTTCCGGTATCATCCAAAGCATTGATCAACTGGATTACTCCTAATACTTCTCTCTCGTGACTAAGTAAGGGTACACCCAACATAGATTTCGACTGATAATTGTTCGCCTTATCGTATTTTCTGGTCCCGCTGTTATCAAAGATCTTCTGATTATAAACATCTTCTATGTTTATAATTTCCTGCTTATGTACGATATAAGAGACGAAATTATTCAAATTGTTTTTTCCAAGATCATTATAAAGCGGTACACTGGGCCACTTAGCAATATCGACTCTTCCGAGAAGAATATTCTTGGAAAGAGTGCATACCAGTTGAAAATCAAGGAATTTTTTATCACGGGATATGCGGTATAGAGAACCAGCATCGGCATTAGTGAAACTGATCGCCTCTCCCAGCACCATTTTGAAGAATTTATCAATATCCTTCTCGGCTGAAAGAGCGATCCCGATTTTAGTCAATCGCTGAAGATGGTCTTTTTCCGCAATCATATCTATCATTTCCCTTCCTGAAAATAGTCTTGAATTACAAGCTTATAATGTCAACAATTATCATTCTCTTTCATGTATTCCACAAGAAATTTTTAGAATAGTTGAATTCTTTATATTTTTAAAAAATCTTGTCAGATAATTTCCAGAACAGACTTTTATCTTCAATAAACTGGGTCATGAAATTAATATGCGAAATATTATCTTAGTTTTGCTTTTATCTATATCGTTCAGTTGCATATTCGGTGATACTTTCAGCGTCACGAAGACAAGAGTGATATACATCACCCCGTAACTTCGTAATGAGAAGAAAGATATTATAATTTTCTCGAGAGACGCATGATTAATCCTGAATATTGACAAAGTTTCTTCTCTATAATAAATTCACTTCAAGAGGTGAGCTCAGAGTGGAAACAATAATCCTGGCAGCAGGGGAATCAAAACGAATGGGGCGAGATAAAGCCCTGTTGACCATAGATGGACATTCTATTCTTACCCATCTGATCCTGAAGCTCTCTTCTATCTCTCAATCTTTCTATATAGTTTTAGGGAAGAATAAAAGTTTAGTCGAATCCAGGGTGAAGCAGGAACTGAATGATATTTCTAAACTTGTTTTTCTGGAAAACAGGGACTGGCGTCAAGGTATGTTCTCATCGATATTGAAGGGTTTCGAATCAGTTTCAGGAAAAGACATCATTCTCCTGCAAATGATCGATCAACCTTTTCTTCCTCTCTCAATTTACAGACAGCTTATATCCGAAGTCGATGAAGATCATTTGATCTTTCAACCTGCCCTGAATGAATCAGATAAGATCCTTCCGGGTCATCCCCTTATTTTTAGAGCCGAGTTCAGAAATTTGATAATCGAGAATAAAAAACTTGATAATCTGCGAAAAATCCTGCAGCTCTACGATCAGGAAAGAAAATTTTTGATAACAGTGGATAAGAGAATTAAACAGAACCTGAACTATTACCAGCAATATGAAACTGAAGTGAGGAATAATATCAATGGAAATTCCAATAAATGATGTTCTGATAAAAGCAGTTGAAACACTTCAGCAGGGCAGTGCTTTTGTTCTGGCTACTGTAGTTGTTGGAGCGGAAAAAACTCCAGGCAGAAGTGGTTTTAAACTGATATCCTACTCCGATGGCAGTTTTGCCGGAACGGTGGGTGGGGGTAAGCTCGAACGTTTGGTCATGGAGGAATGCAGACGCTTGCATGAATCACATGAAAATTCCTTTCAGGAATACAACCTGACTGATGATGAAAATGGTATCGGTATGCTCTGCGGAGGTGTGGCCAAGGTTTTCTTTGAATATTTTTCCGTTGGCAGGAAAGCCTTTGTCTTTGGTGCCGGACATTTATGTCGTAGTCTAGTGCCAATATTAAGATCACTCAGTTTTTATACAATTGTAATCGATAATAGACCGGAATATGTAAATCTAAACAGGATTCCACAGGCAAATGAAGTCATTTCTTCCGATTATGAAGAATTCATTAGTAAATTCAAACCCGGAAGGGAAGATACAATCGTCATCTTTACACATGGGCATTTATACGATTATGATATCCTGGATCAGATCTGCCGAAAAAACCTGCAGGTTAAATACCTGGGTATGATCGGTTCGAAAAATAAAGTAAAAGAGGCTCTTAAGGGAATATCTCAAGCTGGTTATAAAGGAAACCTGGTAAATCAGATCCATGCTCCCATCGGGCTTAATATTGGAAAACGAACGACTCAGGAGATAGCAATAGCAATCGCTGCTGAGATCCTGGCTATATATAACGGGGTTAAAGAGATCAGATCCTTAACTCTAACCGGAGGGAAGAATGAAAATGATTAAATTCTCCATTTTGTTTTCACTACTGCTGGTTTATTTTCTATATGGTGGGGAGGAATATGCTATATTTGATTCCAGGAACGGAGAGATCATTGACCTGAATGAACTTGCTGTAAGGGTTAGTGATTTCGATATCTGTTTCTTCGGTGAATTTCATGATGATTCTCTTCTTCACGAACTGGAGACTGGATTTTTGCCTCTGCTTGACGACCAAACAGATGATCTGGCGATTTCGATGGAGATGTTCGAAAGGGATGTTCAATACATTTTAGATGAATATTTATCCGGTGAGATCGATGAACCAGAATTCCTGAGTAAATCACGTCCCTGGCCTAAT
>JAUVIJ010000238.1 GCA_030592835.1 Candidatus Cloacimonadota bacterium
AAGTTGAAAACTTGAACCAACGAATGATTGCTACGGAGAATGGACGCAAATATAAATAGATTGTTTTGTATTTTCGATTTTCAATCATGTTGGTTCAATTTTGTAAATTGAACCACGACCATGGAAAGAATTAATTCAGAACAGGTTCAAGTTGAAAACTTGAACCAACGAATGATTATTTAATCCGAATAAGTTTAACTTATTATTGCAGAAAATCGATATAATCCAAAGATTTTATTGACTAATAATTTCGAAATTTTATTGCATAAATCCAAGTCGGGTTAATTTAAATAGGAAGTATTTATGAAAAAAAGATGTCTTGTTGTTACCGGTGGTGGTGATTGCCCCGGTTTGAATGCTGTGATCAGAGCTATTGTAAGGCGTGCTTCTCAGGAAAAGGATTGGGAGATCATTG
The DNA here is from genome assembly GCA_030592835.1 of Candidatus Cloacimonadota bacterium. Lineage (GTDB taxonomy): Bacteria > Cloacimonadota > Cloacimonadia > Cloacimonadales > TCS61 > JAUVIJ01. The sequence goes on from JAUVIJ010000238.1 coordinate 416, forward strand.
GCAGCCGAGATGCTTTCAACGGGATCCTGTCTGATCCCATGGAGATTGAACACCTCACCGAACGCAGTGTTGCCGGGATCCATTATCGAGGAGGAACGATTCTCGGTACTACCAACAGGGGTGGTCCTTTTGCTTATCCAACAAAGGATGAAAACGGCAAACTGATCATGATCGATAGATCGACCGATCTGATGCAGAGAATACAGGATTTAAACATACAGGGAGTCATCAATATCGGAGGAGATGGTTCACAGACAATATCCCAGCAACTATTTGAGCTCGGATGCAAAATAATAGGTGTTCCTAAGACCATAGATAACGACCTCTCGGCCACGGATTATACTTTTGGGTTTCAAACAGCGGTGGAAATCGCCACAGAAGCTCTGGACAAACTGGTTACGACAGCCGCCAGTCATCATCGGATCATAATTCTGGAAGTTATGGGAAGAGAAGCGGGATGGATAGCACTTCATACTGCACTGGCAGGAGGAGCGGAGATCTGTCTGATCCCGGAAATCCCTTATGATATTATCCGGATAATCAGTACTCTTGAGGATAGGATAAAATGTAAAAGAGGTTTTGCTAATATTGTAATCGCAGAAGGTGCGCGGTCTGTTTCGGATAATTCGGATATTGAGGATGAAAGTGCCGGTATCTTTTTGATGAAGAAACTGAAAACTTATAATCTGGCTGCCGAGATAAGACTGGCTGTTCTAGGTCATATTCAGCGTGGTGGAATTCCTATCGCTTTTGACAGGATCCTTGCAACACAATTTGGCGTTAAGGCTTTCGAACTGGTTCTGGAAAATGATTTTGGTAAGATGGTTGCATATCATCATCCCGATATAGTAGCAGTTCCGATCATAAGTGCTATCAAAAACTACAATTTTGTTGATATAGATTCCAACCTCGTTAAAACAGCAAGAGGTATCGGTATTAATTTCGGAGATTGATCCTTTCAGAAAAACCTTGCCATTATACTGCAATTTTTAAAATTTTAACCTAATTTTTCCAGGAGAGAATCATGAAAAATCATAAGATCGGTATCCTGACCGCAGGAGGTTTGGCACCTTGTCTTACCTCTTCTATAGGACGTCTGATCCAAAACTATACAAAACTTCTTCCTGAAGCAGAGATCTATGGTTATCTCAATGGATATCAGGGAGTTCTCACCGGTAACAGAATAATTATTTCTGAAACTGTACGAAAAAATGCCGAACAATTATTCCTTTTTGGGGGAACGGCACTCGGCAGCAGTCGGATAAAATTGAATAATGTTAAGGATTGTTTAAAAAAGGGATTGATCAAAGAAGGTGAAAATCCCTTTGAAGTTGCTGCACAGCAACTAAGAGGAGACGGGATCACGATCCTGCATACGATCGGTGGGGATGATACCAACACAATGGCAGCGGAATTATCCGAATATCTGGAAGAGAGCGGGTACAATCTGACAGTCGTAGGTTTACCCAAAACAGTCGACAACGATGTCTTTCCTATTCATCAGACTCTGGGAGCCTGGACAGCTGCGGAACAATCGGCTATTTTTTTCGAGAACATAGCAAATGAAAACACTACCAGCCCCAGACAGCTTCTAATCCATGAAGTTATGGGACGGAATTGTGGATGGTTGACTGCAGCTTCTGCCTATGAATACCGTAAAAGACTTGAAAACAAAAATTTTCTGTCGGAAATTTTATTAGAAAGAAGAAGATGGGATATAGATGCTGTTTTTATCCCGGAAATAGATTATGATTTCGAATATGAAGTGGAAAGATTGTATCGTTTGATGGATGAAAAGGACTGTGTGAATATTTTCCTCAGTGAAGGTGCTGGAGTCGAAAGAATTGTTGCAGAAATTGAATCTACCGGTGAAAGTGTAAAGAGAGATGCTTTTGGACATGTACGCCTGGATGAGATCAATCCCGGACAGTGGTTTGCCAGAAAATTCTCCAATCTTCTCGATGCTCAAAAGACCCTGATCCAGAAAAGTGGTTATTTTGCCCGTTCTGCTTCTCCCAATACCAGGGATCTTGAACTTATCCTGAAAACCGCGGATCAGGCAGTTCAATTCGGACTGAACGGTCAGAGCGGTGTTGTTGGAATGGACGAAGATTTCGATAATGAGATGCGTTGTATTGAATTCGGGAGAATCCGTGGTGGAAAGCCTTTTAATATAAATACCGATTGGTTTATTGAAATGATGAAAGATATAGGACAGGATATATCCGCCTTTCATTATAAATCTTAAATGAGGATTAAATGAAGATTAAATTCCGTGATGTAAGTTCAGGCATAGTAGAAGCCAGGGCAGTTATCGAGATTATGCCCGGCATATTTATTAA
>JAUVIJ010000003.1 GCA_030592835.1 Candidatus Cloacimonadota bacterium
CAAGGTATATTTGTGTTTTAATCATTGCATTTTACATACTATACTTTTTACCATGAATTCTAATAAATGAAGATTTTTTTTAAGTTTTTTGTTCACTGCGAGTATTTTCTGTCCAGGCTCCTGTATTGAACAGCTTCGCTAATATGTTCAGTCTTGATTAATGTGCTTTCTGCCAGATCAGCGATTGTTCTGGCAACTTTTAGAATACGATTGTAAGCTCGGGCTGATAATCCCATTTTAGTTATAGCCATTTCAATTATTTCTTTTCCTTCTTTATCCAGAGCACAGTATCGGCGTATCATTTTCGAATTGATCTGTGAATTACTGTAGATCTTATCATTCTTAAATCGTTTTAACTGGAATTTTCTAGCCTGATCGACCCTTTTTCTGATCTCAACAGACTTCTCCCCGGAAGGTGCGGAAGAAAGGTCTATGAATTCAACTGCGGGAACTTCTATGTGAATGTCTATTCGATCGAGCAGCGGTCCGGATACTCTATTTCTGTATTTCATGATCGTTGTTGCAGAACAGCTACAGGCATGATTGTCGGATTTACTACCATAATATCCGCAGGGACAGGGGTTCATGGAAGCAATAAGCATAAATTTCGCCGGGAATTCCAGACTCTGTGTTGCCCGGGAAATAGTTACAGTTTCATCTTCCAATGGTTGGCGGAGAACTTCCAGGACAGATCTTTTAAACTCCGGTAGTTCATCGAGGAAAAGGACACCGTTATGTGCCAGAGAAACTGCTCCCGGCCTGGGGTAGGTCCCACCTCCAATTAAAGCAATATCACTGATCGTATGGTGGGGTGACTGAAATGGTCTTCGAGTAATTATTCCCTTATTTCCGGTTATCTTGCCTGCAACAGAGTGAATTTTTGTTGTTTCCAAAGCTTCCTCCAAACTCAGTTCCGGAAGTATTGATGGTATTCTTTTAGCAAGCATGGTTTTTCCTGATCCGGGAGGACCTATCATCAGAACATTATGTGCACCTGCTGCTGCAATCTCCAATGCCCGTTTTATTTGAAACTGCCCTTTTACATCATACATATCTGCGAATTCATCTTTGGAAGCTTGAAAAAGAGTTTTTTTATCAGGTTTGAAAGGTTGGAATGTATCAGTTCCTTTTAAAAACCTGGTCACTTCTTTCAAATTTGAGAGAGCGTATATATCAATTTCATCTATCACAGCAGCTTCGACAGCATTATTTACAGGTAGGATCAACCCTTTAAGACCGTCTTTCCAAGCTGAAATCGCAATAGGTAAAATGCCTTTTACGGGTCGAAGATCTCCATCTAACGAAAGTTCACCAACAAAAGAGTATTTATCAAGCTCTTCTGAATCAATTTGTTTTGTAGCGGAAAGTATTGCTACAGCGGTTGGCAGATCAAAAGCAACACCATCTTTCTTTAGATCAGCAGGAGCAAGATTTACCGTATAATTAAAAGTCTTGAAATTCAAGCCTGAGTTTTTGATCGCGGCTGATACTCGATCTCTGCTTTCTTTTACTGAATTTGATGGTAATCCAACAATAGAAAATCTGAACAAACCACCTTTAATATCAGCTTCAACTGTTACCTGTCTCGCTTCTATACCTTCGATCGCATATGACAACGTCTTACCAAACATTTCTTCCTCCGGGTCAAACAGCAATTACAATTGTTCTTGTGAGTTCGTACACTTTCTCATTTTCCTGACCGGTTGCCTGCATCAAAATGATATATACACCTGTAGTGAGCCGTTTGCCGTTATTACTTTTCCCGTCCCAGATAAACTCTCCGATGGGAGTCTGCATGTCTTGGTCAGCTAATGTTTTTATTAATCTTCCTTTTAAATCGAAAATCTTCAAAGTGACCATACTTAATGTTTCCGGTAGATCGAAACTAATTATGGTGTGTTCGCCATTATAAGGTGAAAAGGGATTAGGTTGAATATATAAACGGGCATCAACCGGCATGAAGTCTATAAATATGCTGTTCCTTGAACCCGGTGTCGCTCCATCTATTGATTCCCCCCAGTTATCTATTTCGGGAGGTAGATTGGGGTTTATTCTTTCCAGGGAATATCCTGTCGATATATTGCCTCCCTGATAACATAAACTTTCAAAGATAGTACTGAGAGAATCCTGTAAGATCAATTCTTCTTCCCCGTTATTCAGTGGAGTCCATGAATCAGCTTCAATGATAATTGAACTGGGTATATCCGGATAAGAATTTTGAAAACTTTCAACATCTTCAGTTATAACCAAATATTGTCCGGGATCGATAAATCCCTGGAAGATGATTTCACCATTACTTGCATCGATTATTCTGAAGTTATCCACATTACATCCACAATTTGACAGATTATAGATTTCAAGCCATTCGACAGCATTATTTGCTGGTTTGAACATAATCTCGTTGATCACAACCGGAGGAAAACCATTTAAAACTGACATACTGACAACGTTGTTGTTTAACTCTAAATCATTTATATAATTAAGGTTAACCTGAATAATAACATATCCTTCCAAAAACTCACCCAGATTTACTTCAAAATCAATAATAGAACCTGCTGGTAAGAACGGTAAATCAATAACTCCCCAGAAATCGCTATTTACGGCTATTTCCAAGTGTGCTTCCGAGTTATCCACATCGATAGAGGACAAGTTTTGGATCGCTGTCAGAAGTTGATGTCCGGTAAGTGTTTCTACAATAATGGCTTCTGATATTGCCAGGTCTATAGGGTATAAATTGGAGTTTCCCGGAGTAAGATATTCACAGGCGAAAAAATCCGCGTTGCAATCATTTGTATCCATACCATCGACTATTCTTGCCAGAGAAAAACCACTGCTGACATCAGGGGCAAAAAATTCAGCTATATTTCCATTATCGTCTGTCAGTTGATTAGTATTAGGCGAATCATAGAGAACCGTATCCGTATAAATACCATCAACTGAGATCAATCTGATCCCATCGGTTGCACTTCCTCCGTTTTGAAATGCAAGATCGGTAGTAAAATCCGCAAACTGGATATTTTCTTCACCTATAATAACAAAAGAAAGTGGATCGATCGAATATTCGGGAAAGGTGAAAACCTCAGTGAATTCAGTTCCTGCTTTAAGAATTTTCCAGCCTGAAAGATCGACAGTTTCCGTTGAGTTATTATATATTTCTATCCATTCATTTCCACTGTCACTTCCTTCGGAATCATACAGAACTTCATTTATCTTAATTTCCTGTCCGGGTAAAATTGCCAGCATCATAAAAATATAGAAAAATAACAGAATTCTTCTCATTTCTCACCTCTTGAAAGAATATCTTTGATCTTGATAAAACGGATATAGCTATCTTATAAGAGTTTAATCCGATTAAACTAGTTCGTCAGTATTTATAACAGCTGCAGATGGTCTCATTTCATCAAGATCATCTTATTGACAGCAGTATAGTTATTTGTTATCATTCTATAAAAATAAATGCCGCTGGGAACAGGATTCCCGTAATGATCATATCCATCCCAATAAACATTATGATAACCCTTATCCAGTTGTTCCCCATCCAGCAGGGTTATGATTTTTTCACCCTTTATGTTAAATATTTCGAGTATAATTTCTTCTTTATTTTTCAGGGAAAACTTGATCTGTGTGTCAGGATTAAAGGGATTAGGATGATTACCGAGCAAGGTGGTTTTTAAATTTACGGATGGATTGTCTACCCCGGAATAATGTTCAACAGTAATCTCAATGGGTTGTGATTCCTCTTCTCCGTACAAAGCTGAAACACCGTATACAAGAGTTCCCTCTGGAGCATTTATATGAAGATAGGAGTATACATTTAATTCAGCCAGAAATTCATCATTGCAGTAGACGCGGTATCCTGTCACCTCACGTATTGGGTCAGGAGGTTGCCAGCTAAGAAGAATATGCAGATTATTCGGTGTTATTGTGGCTATAAGGTTGGTTGGCATAGGCAATTGAAAATCATACAGCACGACGTTTGAGGGTCCTGATTCTCCTTCATCGTAAAGCGCAGTTACATAGTAAGAATATTCTCCCGGAGAAAAATCTGCATCTATGTAAGATGTTGAATACATACCGATAACATGATCGATGAGGATATCATTCCGATAAATATTATATCCGTTTAAAGATCTTTGAAGATCATTTTGGGTATTGTAACTTCTTTTATCTGAAGTATTCACCTTTTTTTTACTGTTAGAAACATCCTTTTGCTGTATGTCCTCAAATTGTCTTGATCCTGAACTTTCAGGCAGGTCCCAGTTTAAAACTATTTCGGTATAATTCTGATCAATTGTCAGATTTTCAGGGGAATTATTAATCGTGATCGGTGCAAAGGAAAAATCAACATAAACTACTTCCCAAGCTTCTGAAAGAATGACGCCTTCGACATACAGATAAAGCATATCCGTCCAACTGTTACCACTATTGTCCAAGATTACTATATTTAGACATATTTCGTATCCTCCGAAGACATCGGGATGTATTATCAATCCGAAATCATCACTGGAATACATTTGTTCCCCCGACCCCATGTTCCCATATTCTTCGAAGTTGTCACTGATAGTTACAAATTCTGACTCTGTGCTGATAGTAACTTTAATCGAGAAAGCTGTTTGTTCTCCATGATTTTTCAGGGACAGGCCCAGTTCAATTTCTTCACCCGGATTGATTTGGCCATCATTATTCCCTGATGATTCATTCTGGTTATCGTCATCGATTAAATAATCCTCGACATTTACATAAATATCAGTTTCAATTATCGTTATCAATTCCAATTCTGGTATGAAATTATGTTTAGTTACGGTTAGCATCATCTCACCAAAGGAGTTCATTTCCACCGGCAGATTGATATTTCCGTTCTCATCGGTAAATCCGGTGCTGAATAATTCATCATCTTCTTTGATCAGAGTCACCCATCCATTGTTTACGGAATCATCATTTCCTTCCGGCAGAGTATAAATATGATCTCCGGGACCACCATCCATATAGCCGGTAGGAATGAAAAAGGTGCTGGCAGCATCACCGACCAGACAGACAAATTCCGGTGGGTTTTCCCAGTTATCATAGGCATTTTGGATAAATCCTATTATCTGGGGCAGGGAAGTTCCAGTTTCAGCAGTACTAACAGCATGAACTTCGAAGCCTTTCCGGTGCTTCCAATCGATCAGATACTGAAGATCTGATTCTATCTGGGTATCATCTGCATAGATGAAAAGATAAGATGGTGTTTGATATTCCAGATCACATTGATTCATTTCTTCATAGTTCAAAATACTCGATACATATAGTTTCTCAAAGAATCGGGATCTTTTACTTGATCTAATCTTAGTGTTAGAGCCTCCATTACCTTCCACGATTATTTTAAATTCGACATTTTTCAATATTATCAGTTGTTCATTCAAAGGGTCGTAACGAAAAGGATTGATTGTAATACTGACAACCCGATAATCCCTGAGTATTGCTGGTTCCTGTTTTTCGATAATATTCTTAGGATAGATTGATCCTGACTGATAATAATGATCGTCAATCATGAATTTTTCGCTGTTTTTCTCACTTTCGCTCTGAAAAGGCTGAACAGGATATACGTCGATATTCTCGATTATTTCAAAATCTGATGATAATATCTCTACAGATACTTCACCAAAGTTTGGAATCGCAAGCAATCGCGAAAATCTGGGAAGTTTAGGTTTTCCAACATCTGTGAATTCTCCCTCATTCCAGTAAGAGATTTTACTGAAGATCCTATCATCCTGCTCCACCGATTCTTCTTCGAATCCATCAAGATTAAACTGAATTTCGGTAGAAGTGTTGTTTGCATTATTTACTTCAAACATTTCTTTGTCTTTATTTTCTTCAATTGGATGCCAGACAGAAAAGAGATTCATACTCAGGATTATTATTACAATAATCGTGTGTGTTTTCATCTATTCCTCTTTTTCTTCATAATTAGATTTTATATTGTCTGCAAACATTGTGCCAAACCAGTTTGAGGTCATGCTATTCCAATACAATTTTAACAGATATTGAATAATTGAAGTATATAAAAAAGTCATGTTGTCTATATAATTATGATTGTTTTTCACAGCAATTTGTCTAAGTGTTTCCGCAGATTAATTTATCATTCTTTATCTGGAATCGAACATATTATTTGTACGGTTCCAAACAGACAACATCTGATTATGTACAGGTTTAATGGTGAATTTCTAGATTTTCCAGTTCATAAAAAGTGATTCTACTATATCAGATGGTATAATTGAAGGTATTCCTCTGAATTCAGCCAGTTTTTCAGTTGCAATTCCCAGCATATAGGAAGCCGAAACGGCTGCATCTTTGTAATCAAGTTTTTGACCAAGAAAAGAAACGATTATACCAGCAAGTACATCACCGCTTCCTCCTGTAGCCAGTCCATCATTGCCAGATATGTCAAAGATTAGGTTATTGTTGTCACAGTAAATCGAAGTTGCACTTTTGAGAAGGATATGAGTATTGTAGCGGGAGGAAAAAGCTTTCAGTGCTGTTATCGGATCTTTTTTGATATTTTCAATATCTATTTCTGTTAATCGTGAAAATTCACCGAGATGTGGAAGTATCAATTTACCCGGCAGAAATTCCAGCAGTTCTCTATTCTCAGCTATCGTGTTAATTGCATCTGCATCTAGAACCAGAGGTTTATTCCAGTTCTTCAGAAAATATTCGACCAATTTTCTGCTGTTATCACTCAAACCCAAGCCAGGTCCAATCAGGAGTACATCCATGCCGGAGATTTTCTTATCCATTTGAGCAAAATCTATCTCGCCACTTTTTTTAAAGGGGATAATACTGGTCATTACTTCCAGAAGCTGGTTTTCGAAGATCTGTTCCATTCCCGGTAGATGGAATAAAGTGATCAGTCCACCACCTGCTCTCAGGGCTGCACGGCATGCTAATATCGCAGCACCGGAATATCCGGGAGAACCGGCTATAACTGCAATTCTTCCATAGTTACCCTTATGATACAATCTATTTCGGTAAGGATAATTTACATTCTCCGAAGTAACCATTCCTGCTTTTACCGGGATGATTTTTGCAATCTCGAGAGGAATTCCGATATCGATCAACCTGGTTTCTCCACAGAATTCGCGCCCGGATTCCAGGACAAGACAATATTTCAGAGCAGCCATAGTTAAAGTATGATCTGCCCGTACCGCAATCCCGGTTTTTCCCAAGTTTGCATCCAGTCCGCTGGGAATATCTATGGAAATGGTCTTGCCGGGGCAATCATTGATAATCCGGATCAGATTGGCTCTCCATCCTTGTATGGATCCCTTCAGACCGACTCCAAAAATCGCATCGATGATAATATCAGATTCATTAAATTTTGCTGTTTCAAGTTCATTTTCAGAATTCAATTTCTCAATTTTGATGTTTAGTTTCAGACAATCTTCATAATTTTCTCTGGTTTCAGGGCTCATTTTAACCGGATCACCGATGAGATATATATTAACATCGAAATTCCAATGATGGAGATATCTCGCTATCACAAATCCATCTCCACCATTATTGCCGTTTCCACAAAAGATTGTAATTTTGTTTTCCGGATCCAGGATATGCTCTTTCAAAAAGTCGGAGCAACCCTTACCTGCATTCTCCATGAGTTTTTTACCGGGAATACCTAACTTTTCTATGGTATAGTTGTCATATGCGTACATTTCTTCTCTGGTAAGAATAATCATTTAATCCTCCGGAATAATTACCTCAAAGGTTGTTCCTTTATTCAACTCACTGGATTCTACATGAATTTTACCTTCGTGATATTCCTCGATGATCCTTTTGGCCAGACTCAACCCCAGTCCCCAACCCCGATTTTTTGTTGTAACTCCCGGACTGAAGATCCTTTTAAACATGGCTTTTGGAATACCCTTGCCGCTATCTTTGACTTGAATGTAAATATTCCTTTTATATTCAAAGGCAGATATCCTGATCTCACCTCCTGATTTTTGCATCGCATCCAGGCTGTTTTTAATCAAATTTTCCAGTGTCCATTTGATCAGGTCGGGATCAAGTTTAATATTTTTATCTTCGATTTTACTGACAAAATTAATCGTTATTTTCTGAGAAAAGCTGGGCAATCTTCTCTGGAAAAAATCTATGGTTTCCTGAATCAGATCATGGAGGATAACAGGCTGCAATTTTATAGTAGAACCTACTTTCCCGAACCGGGAAGCAATTTTATTCAGTCTTTCCAGATCATTCTGCATATAATTGATGATCTTCAGCATCTCTTTATCTTTCCCAAGTTTCATAGCCAGCACATCTCTCCAACCCATTAGAGATGAGAGAGGAGAACCGAACTGATGTGCCGTTTCCTTAGCCAATCCAATCCATAATATGTTTTCTTCGTTCTTTTTCACCGAGCTGAACACATAAAATCCCAGAAAAATAAAAAGGACAACCATGGCAATTTCAATATAGGGCATGTATCTTAATTGTTTCATAGTGCTTGATTCACCGAAATAAACATAACTCAAAACTCTGTCTGATTCCAAGTTATATTTCAGAGGAATAACATTGAGTTGAGATTTATATCTTTTCATCATTCGCCTGAGTTTTGTCTGGTCTTTTTCCGATAAATCCTCGAAAGCGATCTTATCGATCCTGGTATTTTCCCAAGCATATGGTTTATTAAGGCTGTCCGCAAGGATAATCGGATAATCAATTTTGGGAACTATTTCCGACATAAAGTACTGAAAGAGAAAGGATTCCAGGTTAACATCCGCCGGAAGGCTGATAAATTTTGCATAAAGGTCCGGTACAATCTGTACATCCTTTTTTATATCTTTAAGCAGGGAATTCGTATACAAGATCAGAAATACGAATATAATAATTGTACCGGCAGTAAAATACAATTTAAGAGTAAGACTTCTCTTAAAGATCGTTCTTTTTAGCAAGATTCCAGATCTCATCTAATTTCTCCAGAGGACTTTTTGTAATGTCCTCGTTATTTTCCCTGTGATATTCTTCGATTTTATGAAAGCGATCTTCGAATTTTCCAATCGTCTGTCTTAAGCTGGTTTCGGCATCGAGACCTAATTTTCGGGAGATATTGACCACAGTGAACAAGATATCACCGATCTCGTTTTGGATCGCTGTTTTATCTTTATTCTGAAATGCTTCTTTGAACTCCAAAATTTCCTCATCCAGTTTATCGATTATCGGCGAAACTTTATCCCAGTCGAAACCGACAGAAGCAGCTTTTTCCTGCATTCTTTGAGCGATGATCAGAGCCGGCATAGTCCTGGGAATTCCATCAATAACAGATTTACGGACATGTTTTTTTTCCTGCTGTTTAATTCTCTCCCAGTTCATTTTCACTCCCTCCGCATTTTTAGCATATCCGTTACCGAAAACATGGGAGTGTCTATTGATCAACTTGTCCTTGATCTTTTTCATAACATCAACGAGGGTGAATTCATCCTTTTCCGAAGCGATCCTGCATTGCATCAATATATGCAGGAGCAGGTCTCCCAGTTCTTCTTTCAGATGCTGGAGATCATTATTCTCGATAGCTTCCACACACTCATATAATTCTTCAATGAAGTTGGGTATCAATGAGGCGTGGGTTTGCTTCAAATCCCAAGGACAACCTGATTCCGGATCCCGCAGGCTGTTTATTACTCCGACCAATTCTTCAAATTCTTTCATTTAATCTCCGTTCATGCTAATTTCTTCTGTTTCAGTATTTTCATCTTCTTCCCATTCTTGTTGAATCAGTTTATTCCTGAATTTTTTTCTGATCCCAGCCAATAAAAGGACCAGGGGGAAAATCATCCAGATGAGCCCGGTAGATGCAAGTAATATTTCCATGGTGAAGTGCGATCTGCTATAATCCTCGAATAAAATCGAGAATTGATCCTGAGTCTGGAAAAATGCTCGAAAGAAACTGCTGTTGAAATCCCTGTTGGAACCGGCTGTCTCCCAGAGATTATAAAATTCTGTTCTTTTCTGTTTATAAAGATATTTAACCGCCAGACCGGATTTGGCATAGAAAGATTCCCACTCGATCCTATTTTGAGGATATCTGTTCTTCATCTCTTTGAGCTTCTGAGAATTTCCCATTATGTAATTGATCACAAAATTGAATTCCCTGTTTAGACTCAGATCATAAGAAAAATATACAGCCATTCCCTCATTGAACCATAGGGGCGGATTGATCCAGTAACTATGAACGAACAAGTGGATATATTCATGCAGGAGTATTCTGTTCAATGCTCCAAAATCCTTAAGTTCTGCCGGATTTCTTATATATATCATTTTTTCCCTTGGACTGAAAAAAGCCTGACTGAATTCCATAATTGCTGAGGATCTGCCGGCAAGATCAAGGTATTCATCCTTATTCGATGTTATTCTAATTACCACGGGAATATCCGGATATTGACCGATCCGTCGTTGAAAATCATCGATATTTTTGTTAAGATCTTTCAGTATTCGTTCCGCATAATGAATATAGTCAGGTTGAGCTAAAACCCGGATATTTCCTGAAATATATTCCTCAAGATCAACCGTAAAAGAAGGAACATTTGTAACAAGTAAGGAAAAAAAAACTAAAGTTCTAAATACCGTTAGTAGCATTTTCAGGAGAAATTCTTTTGATTATCAATGCGATCAGTTTATCTATCTGAAAAGGTTTAAAGATCACGTCGTGTAATCCAGCCTTTCGCGACTTGACAACTGCATGGTTAGGATCATAGCCGAAGCCTGTCATCATGATCACCGGTAAATTTTCATTCAATTCCCTGGTTCTCGAGAAGAGTTCATAGCCATCCATATCCGGCATTGCTATATCGGTCAGGAGAAGGTCAATATTTCCTTTCATAATATAATTCAGAGCTTCATAACCCGAATTTTTACAGATTATCTTGAAGTCTTGTCTCTGTTCTTCCAGTTCGATTTTCAAATAATCCGTTACTTCTTTCTCATCATCAACTATCAAAATCAAACGATCCATAATATATCTCCTGATCAATCTGTGAGCAATTCAAGAAGTTTATCTTTTGATTTCAAGTAAATTCTCTCAAAGAGATCAGAATGTTTTCTTCTGAAGTGGTTATATATGATCCAGCGTTCATTTAATTCGTTTTTACTGAAAGCAAGATATTCATTATTCCTATATACTCCATCAATTAGAGGAAAATCAATTGGCAAATCATTCATGGAGATTTCTGATAAAAGTCCGTTTTTGATCTTTATTCTTTTATCCTGAGTTTCGAGATCAAGGTGCTTAGTGATATGAAAAAAATAAATAAGATCATAATACTTCTCTATAATTTTCAGCTTCTGTTTCAGAGATTCCGCTTTTTTGAATAGGAGATTATCATTTGCATTGTTAATTTCAGATTTTAATTTACTCTGGTTGTCTATATTGAAAAACATGTAATTTTGAACGATGAGATTGAACAATTCCTTCTTATCTGTTAGACATAAGCCATTGCAATCTTCTGTTTTCAGTAGCTCACAGGGATAGTTACTCGATTCACAGAGAGGAAATTTATACAATCTATTCATTGTATCCAGAAGATCAAGAGGGAAGAATCGATTACGAAATGGACCCAGATACCAGTGATTTTCGAGTGTCTGTTCGGAAATTTTAAAATAAGGCACACGATCAAAGGATACTGCCAGGTAAACAAAATCCCGGTAATCTTCCAATAAACCATTGTATTCTGGATGGTGACTATATAAAATGACTTTATAGTTCATGAAAGAATCAAATAAATTGTCATGTTTTTCATAGTAGATCGTGTCTGTTAAAGAGAGAAGTTGAAAAATATGTCTATCGGTACTTTTACTCAATTGTTCAAATTTTCTTCGTAGATTAAAAGTGTAAATTACATATAACAACTTGTTTCCGTTATAAAACTGAAGAATTCCCGTCTCAAAAGCCAGTTTTTCCGGAGCTTTCAACAGTTCTTTTTTTGATATTTTATTCATGTAATTAAGAGTTGTTGTTATAACCTCCCTGTCAATAAAAAGATAACAGATCGAATTTCCCGCATAGATAATAGTACAAACTGAGTTTTAACTTATCTATAAATACTTGACTTGATATGAAGTGATTTAAATCTCCCTCGGGGAATATTATGTTTTATAAAAAGATAGAACCACATCTTGATAAATCGCCTTTTATTAAGGATTATGACAAGTTGATCTCGGCGGATGAATCCGGTATCTGTTTTGCTGGACTGAACCGATCCGCTAAATCACTTCTATTAGCAAGGGCTTTTCAACAATCGAAAAAAAATCTGATCGTTATTTGCTCTGATAATAAATTAGCAGAAGAATATACCGACGATCTTGAACTTTTAGTGGGAATAGACAATGTTAGATTCTTCCCGGATTTTGAAGTTCTGCCTTTCGAAGAGAGATCTCCTCACTATTCTATCAGAGCTCAGCGGATAGAAACTTTATCTCATATCATTAGTGCATCTTCAGGAATATATACCCTGTCTATAAGAGCTTTATTGAGGAAAATGGTTCATCCTGAAATCTTCAGTAAAAACATCATTGAACTCATCCGGAATCGTGAATACAATCTTGACTTCCTGATTTCCAGTCTGGTCGGCATGGGATATGAAAGTGAATTTCAGGTATCAAAGATCGGTAGTTTTGCCCGGAGAGGTGGCATTCTAGATGTCTTCAGTCCGGGAACATGGAAACCGATCAGAATTGAGTTCTTCGGGGATGAAATCGAATCTATCAGAGTGTTTTCGATTAGTTCACAAAGGTCGACTGGAGAATATTTAAACAGATTCACACTTTTACCTTCACGGGAGTTTTCCTTACATGACATCAACACTTCCGAAAAAATGTGGGAAAAAATCCATAACAATGGATTTTACGAAGGAATAGAACAGGACATTTCCTTACTGATCGATAGGATCAGCAATTTGATAGATTATTTTAATCCTGATAACTGTATTCTTTTCTGGGATGAATTTCAGTATGTCAAACAAACTGCTCTGGAAATTATTGAAGAAACAACCGAATTCCACCTGAAAGCAAGATCTGTAAAAAAAGCTCGAATATTGCCTTATCCTGAAAATCTTTTTGAGAATTACAGATTTGTAAAAAGGATTAACAAAAAATACCAGAATTTTTACCTTTCTTCTTCTTTTCAGGAATTTAAAAATAT
Source organism: Candidatus Cloacimonadota bacterium (assembly GCA_030592835.1). GTDB lineage: Bacteria > Cloacimonadota > Cloacimonadia > Cloacimonadales > TCS61 > JAUVIJ01. The sequence goes on from JAUVIJ010000003.1 coordinate 13,169, forward strand.
TGGTAAAACAATTGAAGCTCCTTTTAAAGTGCAGGAAAATCTTCACGGTAATCTCGATCTGCTGGAACAGGATCTAAAAATGAAACTGTCACAGGATTATATGGTCTTTATTCAATCCGATAACAGCAGTCAGAGTAAAAGGATGATAGATTTATTACCTCAATTTCAGGATAAGATCCATTTTTCCCTGGGTGTTTTGCAGAAAGGTTTCATCCTTGAAGATGCCAGGATTGCTGTTTATACTGATCACGAAATATTCAGCCGTTATAAGCGAAAACGAACAAAAGCCCGTTTCAGCAAAGATGAAGCTCTGGTCGATTATGAATCTCTGAAACCCGGGGATTATATTGTCCATATCGACCATGGGATCGGGATCTATGCCGGGTTGAAAAATCTCACGATCGACGGCAATATAATAGAATGCCTCTTGTTAAAATATGCCGGCAGTGACAGTGTTTACGTTCCTACTTATCAACTTAATCTTGTATCCAAATTCGTCTCTGAAGAAGGTGTAGTTCCAACGATTCACCGTTTGGGAAGCAGAAAATGGGCAACTGCCAAAAGCAGGGCAAGAAAACAGATCGAACTGGTTGCACAGGATGTTGTGGATCTATACGCACAGAGAAAAGTCAAGCGTGGTATTTCCTTTGAAGAAGATACTCTCTGGCAGTGTGAAATGGAAGATTCCTTTATCTATGAAGACACCCCGGATCAAAGTAAGACAAGCCGGGAAATCAAAGATGATATGGAACAAGATACACCAATGGAAAGACTGCTCTGTGGTGATGTCGGTTTTGGAAAAACCGAGGTGGCAATCAGAGCAGCATTCAAAGCTGTCATGAGTGGCTGGCAAGTAGCTGTGCTGGTACCAACAACTCTCCTGGCTGAACAGCATTTTATAGTATTTCGAGAACGCCTGGCACAATATCCGGTAACAATTGCCATGTTCAGCCGATTTCGCTCACGTATAGCTTTATTGAAAGACGTTGATAGAGTTAGCCAAGGAGAAATAGATATCGTTATAGGAACTCATAGACTGCTTTCAAAAGATATAAATTTCAAAAAACTTGGTCTATTGATCATAGATGAAGAACATAGATTCGGAGTCAGACATAAGGACAGACTTCGTGTATTAAAAGCCAATATCGACACGTTATATATGTCGGCAACACCCATCCCCAGAACAATGTATATGGCTTTATCAAAATTAAAGGAACTTTCTCTGATCAGAACTTCACCAAAGGAGAGATTGCCGATCAGGACTGTGATCGTACAGTTTGATAAGGATGTGATCAAGGATGCTATAACCCGTGAACATGATCGGGGAGGACAGGTTTTTTTCGTTCATAACCGGGTGCAGACCATAGATAGTATAACCAGAGAATTAAGGGAATTGTTGCCTAATATCAGTTTCGTTATAGCTCACGGTCAATTGCCTGAAAAAATACTCGAGAAAATCACTCTTGATTTTGCTCATCATGAATTCGATGTTTTAGTCACGACCACAATAATAGAGTCCGGGATCGATATCCCCAATGTTAATACCATTATTGTAAACCGTGCAGATATGTTCGGCCTGGCTCAATTGTATCAGATCCGGGGACGTGTTGGCAGAAGCAGTCGAAGGGCTTACGCTTATCTGATCATTCCTCCAAAACTCACCGAACAGGCTCGGAAAAGACTGGAGACCTTAATAGAATATGAGTCTCTTGGCAGTGGTTATCAAATAGCAATGCGAGATATGGAACTAAGAGGTGTCGGAGCTTTATTGGGTACTAAACAGAGCGGTATTATCAATACGATCGGGTTCAACTATTACAACCGTCTACTTGAAAATGCTATTAAGAATATTCAGAACCAACAACCAGCTTTTTCATCAATTGACGACAAGAATGATGAACGACATAGATTGCAAGTAGAAAGCGACTTTTACTTCCCCGAAAATTATATTGCAGACGACAGAAAAAGACTTAATGTCTACAGAAGCATGTTGAACTTTTCAACTGAGGATGAATTTTTACTATTAGAGAAAGACCTTACTGACCGTTTTGGAAAAATACCAGAAAAAGCTCTTAATGCAATTTATTACTTCAGGCTGAATATGCTGATCAAGAAAACATCAATGAATTCATTCAAAATCAAAAGTGGAATTGCAGCACTTGAATTTGACAACAAGCAACTGCCATCACGGTATAATATAAAAAAACTTGTAGGTCATTTTTCCTACCCTGTTGAATTCAGAAGTATTGGCTCGCTTGTGATAAAATTCGATTTAAACAGCAAAAGGAATTTGCCTGCTCTTTATCAAATTCGGACAGGTATTGAAATTGTAAACTTCGTTATGAAGATGGAGAATGGTTCAGTGATCGACGAAGGAAAAGTTTGACAAAATTAACCAATCTACGAATTTTTCACAATTCTGAAAGGAGTTGTAAGTGCAGATTTGTCTAATCCAAATTATTTATATGAGTTCAATAAAACATAGCGGTATTCTTAATTCTATGAGTTTTCGCCTTTTTTAGGGAGACTCCGGAGGAATCTTGTCTAAAATATCCAAAATTATAATCTTCTTTTTTGTAATTACGTCAGCACTATCCGGTCAAATTGAGTTAAGTGAAACTCTGTACAATATTTCTGTTGTAGGTGCAATAAAAAATCCAGGTGTATACCGATTATTTCCGACAAGCAGAATCTCAGAAGCTATCAGTATGGCCAATTATGTTGCACCAGTAATTGTGGATGGAGAAATTGTACAACAAGAGATAGAATTAACCAGATCCAGTTTCAGAAATATCATTTTGAAAAGACAGGACGAAGAAATAAAACTCGATCTGCAAAAATTTTTCCTGCTGGGATGTGAATCAGAGAACCCTTACATCCAAGATGGGGATTTAATAATCGTACCCGCAATTCAAAAAGAAGTCTTTATCTTTGGTTCAGTTAACAAACCAGGTAACTATGAACTTATTAATGATGATCGCATTCTCAATATTGTAGACTTGGCGTTGGGGTTGCAAGAGAGCGCTTTTCTGGAGGAATGTTTAATTATCAGATATGTCGAAAATGGTAGTAAGTTCGTTGAGATTTCGATTAATCTCATGATAGCCCTGAGCGATCATTCTTCTGAAGAGAATCTGCTACTTGAACACGGAGATAGGATTTATATAAAGTCTCTTCCAGATTATCATCCGGACAAATCCGTTATTGTCAGTGGCGAAGTTAATTATCCGGAAATTTATCCTATCGATGGTTTAACAACCAATTTCTCAGAAATCTTGAAGAAAGCTGAGATCAAACCTGAGATAAGCGATCTTGAAAATGCAATTTTCGTGAGAAAATCCATCAGTAAGGAAATTGATCCTGAATTTGAGAGGTTGAAGCTGATAAGCCCTACAGAGATGACTTTTCTGGAATATGAATACTTCAAAGCCAAGATCCGTGATTATCAGGGAAAGTTCAGCATAAATCTGCAGCTTGCTCTGGATAATCCCTATTCCGAGAAGGATGTTCTTCTGAAAGATGAGGATTTTATCTATATTCCCCAGAAAGAGCTTACAGTTACTATTTCAGGAAAAGTAACCAATCCCGGGCTGGTAAATTTCCGCTACGGCATGAATTATCTTGATTATATAAACTGTGCTGGAGGATATGCTTGGAGAGCTAAGAAAAACAAGGTCAGACTGATAAAAGGTAAAACAGGAATCTGGTTAAAGCCGGACAAAGATACCATAGTAGAGCCCGGAGATGAGATCTTTGTACCAGAAAAACCGGAATACAATTACTGGACCATAACCAAAGAAACTATTGTAGTACTTTCACAAATAGCTACCCTTTTTCTGGTGATTCAAAATGCCAGTACTAAATAAGGAGTAAATAAATGAAATTTTTAATTACAGGAGGAGCCGGATTCATTGGCTCTCATCTTTCAGAAAAATTATTGTCTGCCGGGCATTCAGTTTCCGTAATTGACAATCTTTCCACAGGAAAATTTATAAATATCCGTCACTTGGCAACAAATTCAAAATTCGAATATGTAATTGAATCTATTTTAAACCGGGAACTCCTGGAAAAATTAATAAAAAAATGTGACCAGATTTATCACCTGGCGGCGGCTGTTGGAGTAAAATATATAATTGATAATCCTCTTTTATCCCTACAGACCAACATCGGCGGGACGGAAAATGTGCTAGAGCTGGCAAATAAATACAAGAAAAAAGTTTTAATCGCATCTACTTCCGAAATCTATGGTAAAAGCAATGGTGTTCCTTTCACAGAAGATAGCGACAGACTTTTAGGTTCTACTCATATTACCCGCTGGAGCTACAGTTCATCAAAGGCAATCGATGAATTTTTGGCATTAGCTTACCATCGGGAGAAAAAACTTCCGATCATTATTGTTCGTTGTTTTAATACAGTTGGTCCGCGTCAAACAGGCCAGTATGGAATGGTTATCCCAAAATTCGTCAAGAATGCCCTTTTGAATCATCCTCTGACGATTTACGGAGATGGGAAGCAATCCAGATGTTTTGCCGATGTTGAAGACGTAACTGATGGTATGATCAAATTGATGAACACAAAAAAAGCTGAGGGTGAAGTATTCAATCTTGGTAACGATGAAGAGATCACCATTGAAGAACTGGCCAAAAAGATCAAAAAAATCACTAACAGTAGTTCCAAAATAGAATATATTCCTTACGAAGTCGCTTATGAAGAAGGCTTCGAAGATATGAGACGGAGAAAACCTGATTTGACAAAGCTCAGAAAATACATTGATTTTCAGCCACAATACAATTTAAATAAGATTTTAGAAAGAATCGTTAATTATTTCGAAGAATAGGTTCCACCATGAATGTTCCCCTTCTAGATCTTCATGCCCAGAATGATCCAATCCTGAATGAAATAAAATCCAATATAGAAAAAGTGTTTAATACTCATCGGTACATATTGGGTCCTCAGGTCGATGAATTAGAGACCCGCATCGCTGAATATTGTGGAACCCGTTTTGCCATTGGCTGTGCTTCCGGTACAGACGCCCTTGTACTTTCCCTTATGGCTCTGGGGATTTCCAGTGGAGATGAAGTGATTACTACCTCGTTCACTTTTTTCTCAACAGCAAGCTGTATCCACAGACTGGGAGCCAAACCGGTTTTTGTGGATATAAATCCGAAAACTTTCAATATTGATCCTGCCAGGATCGAAAAAGCAATTACACCCTTTACTAAAGCCATAATAGTAGTTCATCTGTTCGGACAATCTGCTGAGATGGATGTAATTATGGAGCTGGCAAATAAATATAATCTCAAAGTGATAGAGGATAATGCACAAGGGATCGGTGGAAAATTTAAGGGTCGGGTATCTGGATCCTGGGGGAATATTGGTACACTCTCCTTCTTCCCCAGCAAAAACCTGGGTGCAATGGGCGATGCCGGTATGTGTATAACAGATGATGAAGGGTTGAAAGAAAAAATTAAACTCTTAAGACATCATGGTGAAAATCCTAAATATATTCACCGCTGGGTCGGTTTAAACAGTCGTCTGGATACTTTACAGGCAGCGATTTTACAAGTCAAACTATCCTATCTAAATAAATGGTCACTGAAAAGAAAGGAGAACGCAGCCTATTATTTTGAGAATTTGAATAATATCCCTGAGATCAAACTTCCGGTGATTCATCCCGAAGCTGAATCGATTTTTAATCAATTCACTATCAGAGCGACTAATCGTGATAAATTATCATCTTTCTTGAAAGATCGTGATGTTGGCAGTGCTGTTTACTATCCAAAACCTCTTCACATTCAGGAATGTTTTGCTTATCTAGGTTATAAAGAAGGTCAGTTTCCTCATTCCGAAAAAGCATCCCGGGAAGTATTATCTATACCAATCTATTCTGAATTAACTACTGTTCAGCAGGATTACGTGATTGCATCTATTCGGGAATTTTATGCTTAAAGGTGTTATATGGAATTTATCGTCTGCATAAAACAGGTACCAGACACAACTGAGATTAAAATTGATCCTAAAACAAACACTCTGATACGGGAAGGTGTAGAAAGTATTATCAATCCTTTTGATCTCTATGCGATCGAAGAGGCTTTACTCTTAAAAGAGAAATATGGTGGTAAGGTCACTGCTATCAGTATGGGTCCTCCGCAGGTTGAATCAGCTTTACGGGAATCTTTGGCTCTCGGTGTAGATGAGACTATTATGCTTACCGACAGGAGATTTGCAGGAGCCGATACCTGGGCTACCAGCTTAACTCTGGCTGAAGCGATTCGAAAAACAGGTAATTATAATCTGATCCTGTTCGGTCAGCAGGCAATAGACGGTGATACCGCCCAGGTAGGACCCGGTGTGGCTACTCATTTAAATATCCCCCAAACTTGCTTTGTTAAATCCATCGAATCCCTCGAAAATAATAAAATTATAGTGCAGCGATTAATGGAAGACGGGTATGACAGGATCGAGATGGAAATTCCTGCTGCAATAACTGTAATCAAAGATATTAATACTCCAAGATTACCTTCCTTAAGGGGCAAAAGAAATGCCAAAAAGGCAGAGATAACTGTCTGGAATGCTGATGATCTAAAATTGGATGAAAACATCATTGGTCTAAACGGCTCTCCCACCCAGGTAATAAAAATATTTTCTCCTGAAATAAGAAAAGAAGGGGAGAAATACGAACTACCGCCTGAAGAATTAGTCGATATTCTGATAGAAAAATTAAAAGAACTAAGCAAATAGTATTTTACTTTCTCGCTTAAGGAAATCATTATGTTGAAATTTCCAGAGATCAATCCTACCCTTTTTAAAATTGGGTTTCTTGAAATCCGCTGGTATGGTTTATTTTACATTATCAGTTTTATAATCGGATATTTCTTTCTCAAGCAAATGTTATTACAAAGAAATATCAAATTATCAAAAGAGAAGTATGATAACTTCCTCTTTAATATCATGCTGGGGGTAATAATTGGAGGCAGGCTGGGCTATGTTATTTTCTATAACTTATCCTATTATTTTCATAATCCTCTTCATATCTTTACTGTTTGGGAAGGTGGCATGTCTTTTCATGGTGGTGCTATTGGTGTAATCATCATCGGATACTTTTTCTGCAAAAAAAATAAATTTTCCTTTTATCAACTTGCTGATCCAGCCATGCCTTTAGTATCGATCGGACTCGGTTTGGGCAGGTTGGGCAATTTCATTAACGGAGAATTGTACGGACGAATTACTTCTGCACCCTGGGGAATGGTTTTTCCCCTTTCTGATGGTAATCCCAGACATCCGTCTCAGCTTTATGAAGCTTTTCTGGAAGGATTTTTACTGTTTTTTATCAGTTTAATTATTTTTAAAAAAATAACAAAACCGGGAGTTACTTTTTGGTCCTGGATTGGTTTCTATGGAATCTTTCGCTTTCTGGTCGAATTTTATCGCGAACCTGATCCACAACTGGGTTTTATCTTCAATTTCATTACCATGGGCCAAATCCTCAGCTTATCGATGATCATAGCAGCTTTGATCGGTTTAATCCTGCTCCTTAAAAAAAATAAAACTAATGAAACTTGATCAAATAAAATCATTATTACTGATTATTATAATCCTGTTGCTTATTTCCTGTGCAACAATATTCAAACCGGAAAAACAGGAAAATGAACTGTTGCTCTCAGAAAATCTGGAAAAATGGAATACCTTTCGGATTGACGGAATTATAGAATATAATCATAAACAGTTTTCTTTCCGTAAGAATATCTCGATCCGGAAAAAGTCGAATGTGATCAGATTGGATATATTTGATTCAGGAATCTTCGGGTTAAGACCTACTCCATTTATTTCGGCTTATTTAGACACTCTGTTATTGATGCGCACCCCAGACTCCCCGGATCTGATACGGATTTCAAAAGAAGAATTCGCTGATGATTTTAAATATTTAGATATTTTTCTGGGTCTATCTACTCTATTTGAACACAAATCCGAAATCATTAATAGTAGAAAGGTTATTTTTGATAATGGCCTCGAATTTTTATTTAATAAAAACCTGTGTCTGGGAAAAATTATCGATAAATCAATGAATTCCAATATTATTTTCTTTTATAATGGTGAACTGTCCGATATTGTTCTTTATAATAAAGACAAGAAAATTTTAGATATTCAGGTTGACAAAATCAGTTTTGAAGTGTTAGAAATAAAAAAACTCAGATGAATATTAATCTTTATAACATTGGACAAAGAGGAAACTTATGATAACACGATACAGTAGACCGGAAATGTCTAAAATTTGGGAATTGAGCAATCGTTTTCAATGCATGTTAGATGTCGAGATCGCTGCTTGTAAAGCTATGAACCAAGTAGGAATAATACCGGATCAAGACCTGGCAGATATAGTAGAAAAAGCTGATTTTGATGTTGAGCGCATTGCCGAGATCGAAGAAACTACGCGGCATGATGTCATTGCTTTTTTGACAAATGTGTCAGAATATGTAGGTTCGTCCGCAAGATGGATACATTATGGAATGACCTCTTCGGATGTACTTGATACAGCTACGTCTTTGCAATTGAAACAGGCTGGTGAAATCATTCTGCGGGATTTGGAAACCTTTTCCGAAGTTCTGAAGATCAAAGCTAAAGAACATAAATACACTCTTTGTATTGGTCGATCCCATGGTATACATGCAGAACCTACCACATTCGGTTTAAAATTTGCTCTCTGGTACGATGAAATGCAGAGAAATATCAAAAGGATGAAGGAAGCTATAGATAATATTTCTGTAGGTCAGATTTCCGGGGCTGTTGGTAATTATGCTCACATCTCACCCGAAATCGAAGCTATTACCTGTCGTCATCTGGGATTAAAAGCTGTTAACATTTCGACCCAGGTAATTCAACGTGACCGTATAGCAGAATATATCAGTGTGATAGCAATCATAGGCTCCACGATAGAAAAAATCGCTACAGAGATCAGACACTTACAGAGAACGGAGGTTCTGGAAGTGGAAGAAAATTTCTCCAAGGGTCAAAAGGGCTCTTCCGCAATGCCCCATAAAAGAAATCCTATTGTTACCGAGCAGATGTGCGGTTTAGCCAGGATTCTCAGGACTAATTTGCCTGCAACACTCGAAAACAATGCCCTCTGGCATGAACGTGATATCAGCCATTCATCGGTTGAAAGGATAATCCTACCGGATTCATGTATATTGATCAACTATATGTTAAATAAAATGATCTCATTAATCGACAACCTAATCTGTTACCCTGAAAATATGAAGAAAAATCTTGAACTAACGAAGGGACTGATCTTTTCCCAGGTTTTACTGTTAGAACTTGCGAAAAGAGGAGCAAGCCGAGAACGTGCGTACGATATTGTTCAGAAGCATGCCTTGATTAGTTGGAATGAAAAGGAATCTTTCCTCGATCTGGTAAAAAATGATTCAGAGATAACCTCAATTCTGTCCGAATCGGAATTGGAAGGAATTTTCTCCTATAACAGATACACCGAACATGTAGACCTGATCTACAACAGAATTGGGATCAGTTGATGAACAATAAACTGAATTCTGATTTGTATAATCCCCTGGATATAATAATAAAGATCCAGCGAATGAAGTTTAAAGCCCTTATTCTACCCATTTTTATTGTCATTTCCGGATTTTTAATATATGCTTTTTTAAAGATTGAGCCAGCCAAATACTTATCACTGGCAGGATTGTTGTTATATGCTTTTATCTCTATGCAATATCATTGCAGAAAAAATGTCCCTCCCAGTGATGAAAACGTTATCCTCTCCCCTGTAAATGGTAGAGTTATTGAAGTTGATCAGGAACAGCAGGTTGTAATTATTAAAAAGAGTGTCTTTAATCCTGCCGATGTCCGTCGACCTTCTGATAATCCCATCATCACTTTCAGTATTTTTTCTAAAAAATTCGTTATGCTTGATCATCAAACCAGGTTAACAGGTAAGTTGATAGGAATTATGCCGGGATCAGCATTATGTAATTGTCTGATTCCCAACAATTATTCTTTTAAGATCAAAGTCAAACAGAAGGTTATCTCCGGAGAAACTATTTTAGCTCAGTTGTCTGAAACCAACGACCAAAACGATAGAAACAGCAGCTTTAATGAAAATTAAATATCTGATACCCAATCTTTTCACTTCATTCAGTCTAATTTCAGGTTTGATAGCCTTAAATTTAATTATAGATGGCAAGTATCATCAGGCTGCCTGGTTTATCGCCCTGGCAATGATCATTGATGGCCTGGATGGAAAGCTGGCAAGAATGCTGAAAGCTTCCAGTAATTTTGGGGCTTTATACGATACTCTTTCCGATTTCGTTGTTTTTGGAATTGTTCCTGCTGTCATGATCTTTCGTGCTTCCTTAATTACAATCAATCTATTCGGTATCCTGGCAACATTATTTTATGTGTTCTGCGGAGCCTACAGACTGATAAGATATACCGTTACTAAAGATAAGAATATACTGACTACTACCTTTCTGGGGCTTCCGATTCCGGCAGCAGCTGGAATCATCGTTACTCTCACGCTGATAAATGATTATCTCTGGGATTTCTTCGAATACCCCATTCTGATAGCCTTAATAACACTATTTATATCTATATTAATGATCAGTCGAATCAGATATTCCGCTATCGAGAAAGAAAGCTTTTCCTCTTCGACAAAGGCCATATTATCTTTTGTAATTATTATCAGTATATTTATTCTAACAAAATTTCCTGTTCATGTTTTCTCTTTCTGGATCTGTTCTTATGTGATTTTTGGATTATTTAGACATCTATTCAGAATAATTCATAAATAAATAATGACCCTTTTAAGAAATCTGATAAATCTCATTTTCACAGAGACTTGTTTTTCCTGTAATCAGAGAATACAGGCTAATGAAAAATATCTCTGTCAAGAATGTGAACTCAAGCTTGATTTTATTACTGATATCTGCCCAAAATGCGGAGCGGAGCTTTCAGATACCGAATGTCGTTACTGCAGAGAAGGTAATTATGTTTTCACAAAAGCAAGATCCTTGTTCCAGTTTAATAAACAGATTCAAGCATTAATACACAACCTGAAATACAATGAAATCTCTGGTGTTGCTAAATATCTCACAGAAAAGACAGTAACTTATCTTAAAGAATTTCAACCTTTTGGTGAAATAGATTTTATCTGCCCTGTTCCTCTACATAAAGTCAAAAAAAGAGAGCGGGGATATAACCAGGCAGAACTAATCTCAAAAAATTTAGCCAGTCAGCTTAATTGGGAACATGCTTCAGACCTTATTACCCGGATCAGATATACAAATACCCAGACTTCTTTATCAAAAGAGAAACGCTGCGAAAATGTGAAAAATGCTTTCAGAATAAACAAGAAATATGAAATGAAAGATAAGAATATTTTAATCATTGACGATGTTTTTACTACTGGAGCAACTATAAACTCTATCAGTAACTTGTTAAAACACAATCAGATTGGGAAAATCTATGTCTTGACAATAGCAAGAGCTTGAAAGTTTTTAACAATTGTTGTAAAATATGTATGGATTGGTGTTAATGGCAGATATTATTGTTGAGGTTAGTCCTGAAAGAGCTTTAGAAATTATCGAAAAAATATCTCTTTTCATTGTAAAAAAGAAAATGGCAGCACCAGCAATAATGACGATAGAATCATTAAGACCGTTAAATCGTATTGGAAGTCAACTCCTTTACTTTCTAGCTCCTTTTGCAGAGTTGATATTTAAACCTAAAGAATATCAGGAATTTGCAGCATTATTGGAAAATGATGATTACATAAAGATTTTACTGAAGCGTTTAGATGAACTCGATGTTGAGTATTTCAAAGATGAAAGAAAACAGGCAAGGCTTTTTAGAAAACAGAAGTGGAATAAAATTAAAAGATTTTTTAGTTTTAAAAAATAATGAAGCGATGATATAGTGGAGGAATATATGGGTGATTCCCACATATTGAAAAGGATAATAGCCACCGATTGTGGTAGTACAACAACTAAAGCAATCCTGATCGAATACATCGACGGAGAATATCGCCAAACCGTTCGAGGTGAAGCACCAACTACTGTTGAACAACCTCTGAACGATGTGACTAAGGGAGTTGAAAA
>JAUVIJ010000153.1 GCA_030592835.1 Candidatus Cloacimonadota bacterium
AGTTCGATCCAGTAATACTTAGGATCGATCATCGCTTTTAATTGTCCCCCAGAAGTTACTGCTGCTATATGTTTTGTCTTTTTCAAAGCAAAGTTCAGGCATGATAAAGATTCTTCTGTGTTACCGGAATAACTGATAACAACTGCGAGTGTATTTTGATCAAGATAAGGGATTGTATAATCCTTAATAACAGTCTCCGGTAATTTGGTCCCAAAAGCTGATTGGACAATATCCGCCGATATCGCCGAACCACCCATTCCACAAAGAACAAGTTTGTTTATTTTTTGAAGTTTGGATTTCAGAAAATTTTCAGGAAGGTGTATTACCGGTTCATTATACGCTTTTAGTATCTGTTCCGGTAAATGTATGACTTTTTCATACATCCCGGATTTATCGATACTATCATAACCAGATGAATTGTTGAGATCTTTCATAATCTAAAGTCTAAACTCCTCGATCCTTTTCATGACATCTATGTAGGTATTTTCCTTCAGGATCTGATTAGTTTTTGCTACGGCTTTTTGATAATTGCATTTCATGATCGTATTTTTTACCATTAACAATCTACCCGGGCTCACACTGAACTCATTTATACCCAATCCCAAAAGAAACGGAATATATTTCTCTTCAGACGCCATTTCACCGCAGATTGCCACGGGCACATTATATTTATAACCGTTATCAGCAGTTAATTTCAACAACCTCAATACGGAGGGATGATGAGGGATATAATATTCATCCACCAGCTCATTATCTCTATCGACCGCCAGCGTGTATTGAACAAGGTCATTTGTTCCAATGCTCAAAAAATCACATTCCTGAGCCAGGTTATCAGAAGTGATTGCTGCCGAAGGGATTTCGATCATAGCTCCGATCTTGATGTCAGATTTAAAGGGTATTTTTTCAGTTTTTAACTCTTCCCTGCATTCTTTTAATATTTCTTTGATCCTAAGAATTTCTCCGACTGTTGAGATCATCGGAAACATAACTTTCACATTTCCAAAAACACTGGCTCTCAGAATCGCTCTAAGTTGTACTTTGAAAATCGGAATATGTTTTAAAGAAATCCTGATCCCTCTTGTACCCAGGTTAGGATTCAATTCATGCTCGATATTCAATAACCCCGAAAGTTTATCACCACCCACATCGATAGTCCTGAAAACAACAGGATCAGGACTCAGTTGTTTTACAATATCACGATAGATCTCGAACTGCTGATCCTCAGAAGGTAGCCTGTTTTTATCCATAAAAAGGAATTCTGTTCTAAAAAGTCCAACACCATCTGATTTCAATTTGACAACGTTGGATATTTCTTCCGGAATCTCTATATTACACATCAATTTGATAACTTTACCATCAGTAGTTACACATTTTTTACCTATCAGGGTCTGTAGGTAATTCAACTGGGTTTTTTCTTCAGCGAGGAGTTTCTGATAATGATCCTGGGTTTTTTTATCAGGATTGATGATCAATTTTCCCAGGTTACCGTCTATTATCAGAAGATCTTTATCGTTGACCATCTGAAGCAGATCCTGAATATCTACCAAAGTTGGCAGGTTCATCGATCTGGCGATAATGGAACTGTGGGAGTTTTTACTTCCTCCTTCAGTACAGAAACCAGCGATATTCTTGTTAAAAACCCTGGTTACTTCGGAAGGTGTTATGTTTTTAGTAATCATAATGGAATTTTCGGATAATTTGGCAAAATAATTGCTTTTCTGATTCAGTAATTTACTCAGCAGCCTGTAGGCAACATCTTCATAATCAGACGACCTCAGTGAGAAATACTCGTTTTCCATATCATTGAATAAATTCACCACATTAGTAAAATGTCTGTTGATAGCTTCTTCTATGCCACATAATTCATTTTTTACAAGTCTGCTTATATTGGCGGCAAATTCAACATCCTGTAATATCATCTTATGAGTAGTGAGAATATCTCTATTATCCTGAGGTTGTGATAGATCTGCTATCAGGTGATCTATTTCCTCTCCTAACTCTGTTATGGCTTTATGGAATTTTCTTATTTCCAGAGCTACTTCATCAGGATGGATCCGCTTTCTTTCAATATTCAGTTTGGGTCGTTCGATTATACAGGCAGGACCAATCGCTATACCTGTTGATACCGGTATTCCTTCTAAAATTTTCATTATTCTTCACCGAATTTAGAAGCAAATAATTCTGCTATCTCTTCTATTAAATACTCTTCGTCCACTCCATCTGCTATAAGTTCCAATGACGATCCATATTCCGCAGCAAGAGTCATTACACCCATGATACTTTTACCATTAATCTCAGTATCATCTTTTTTGATCTTGAATTCCGCTCTATATTTGGATGCTGCTTTTACGATCATTGTTGCAGGTCTGGCATGCATCCCAAGCTGGTTATCAATGATTATTGTCTTTTTTATCATGCCTGTTGAAAATTATTCTTTGTCATCGATCATCGCATTACGGACTTTTGCTTTTCTCTTGATATCTTCCTGAAGTTTCTCGGTATAAACCTTTGCAGCATCATATCCGTAAGTCTTTAAAATATGGTTCATGGCTACGACTTCCACTATAACCGAAACATTTTTGCCTGGAGATACCGGAAGATAGATAATCGGTATCTTAACATCCAGAATATCCACATAATTATCACTCAATCCTATCCTTTCGTAGTCCATATTATCCTGCCAGGGCATTAATTCGATCTGTGCATCGATCCTTTTTTGAATTCTAACCGCCTGGATCCCGAACATCTTTTCGATATCGACCAGCCCTATGCCCCGAACCTCCATATAATGGCCATAATCATTGGTGGATGTACCCATCAGCACATCGTCACGCAAAATTATCTTAACCACATCATCCGTGATGAGACACTGCCCTCTTTCCACAAGATCAAGAGCACATTCACCTTTACCTATTCCACTCTTTCCTGTAAGCAGAATTCCAACACCGAAAACATCAACCAGAGTTCCATGGATGGATTTTGTTGCAGCAAAAACATCTTCTAAGTATTTTCTCAAGGAATGATAAAGCTTATCTGTAGACATCTTCGAAAGCAGAATAGCGATCTTCATCTCATTGGCAAGGTATTCCAATTGCTCGGGAACGGATAAGCCCTTGGTAACGATAAAACAGGGTATTTCATAAACACACAATTCCTTGATCCTGTCATAAAGTTTTTCATCTTTCATTGATTGCAGATAACTGATCTCAGTCTCACCCAGGATCTGGATCCGGTTGTAGGAATATCGCTCGAAATAACCGCTCAGAGCTAATCCCGGTCTATGAAGATACTGACTGATAATCTGGTTTTCCAGAGTCTCGGGATTTGTCAGGAGGGTTAGTGAAAAATCCTCATTTTTGGTATTATAAAATTCCTTCACCGATAACTTTTTCATAAGCAGTCCTTTCAGATTAATCCAAATATGATATTTAAGGTTCTATTAATTTAAAATGCTCCTCATCTTTTTTTACCAGAACATTTATGCGGTCAGTTTCTATGTTCTTGAATATAAAATAAGAATCTGAGATATCCTCGAATTTATCTAAAGCCTCATGCACAGTCATAACTTCAGCAAGAATCCTCTTAGTCCTAACCGTTTTTCTCGATTTTGCTTTTTCGATCAGGTTTGCATAAACAAATTGTGAACTTTCACTCAGACTTTTTTTCTTTTTATGATCAAACCATTTTCCTTTCAGCTTCTTGATTTGATTCTCCATTTTATCTACCGCATCATTAATAGCAACATACATGTCCGAAGCGCTGGCTACACTTTTAAGACTGTTTCGTGGAATACTAAAGATCATCTCTACATTGTTACGATTATTCTCCAAAGACAAAACAAAATGTGCATTCATGATCTGGTCAAAGTATTTCCCTAATTTCTCACATTCACTTTCTACATGATCACGAATTGTGTTTGTCAGGTCAAAATGACGTGCAGTTATTATAATTTGCATATTCAACCCCTTTTTTTAATTAATTTTCTCACTTTTTCAGCATGATAAGAGCTGCGTACGAGCGGAGCAGACTCTACGATAGAAAAACCCATATTCTCACCCTGTTCCCGATAGTATTCAAAAATCCGGGGATGAATATATTCCTTAACCCGATAATGTTCCGAACTGGGAGCTATGTATTGTCCAATTGTCAACACATCCACTCCGGCATTTCGTAAATCCTGCATCAGGTTGATCACTTCTTCTTCTGTTTCTCCTAATCCAATCATAAAACCACTCTTAGTGATCATCTCCGGCTTGAAAACTTTAACAAATTTTAACACACCTAAAGAACGTTTATAATATGCCTGGGGACGAACTTGATCATAAAGTCTTTCGATAGTCTCAATATTATGATTGATAACATCCGGTCCTGATTCTACAATAAGTGAGACCTGTCTCATATCTCCTTTGAGATCGGAGATCAATACTTCTATCGAAGTATCTTCAGGACACATTTTCCGAATATTATTAATGACTTTGATGAATTGTGATGCCCCTCCGTCGGAAAGATCATCGCGGGTGACAGTGGTAATGACCACATGTTTCAGCTTTAGATCTCTAACAACACAGGCAATTGCTGCCGGTTCTTCGGAATCAGGTGGTAGATAAGGTCCTTCCTTGATAACAGCACAAAAAGAACAATTCCTGGTACACCTTTCTCCTAGTATCATAAATGTAGCTGTACCCCGCTCGAAACACTCACCCCTATTAGGGCATTTCGCACTTTCACAAACAGTGTGCAGATTATATTTTCTCAACTTACGAGTGATCTCTCGGGTTCTCGTTGCTCCAAGTTTTTCCGATTTCAGCCATTCCGGTTTACGTAAAATATCCATATTTTATCTATTATATTTTGTGAATTGATAAATTCTCTGTGTCTTCACAGGCTTCCATAACTGCTTCTGATA
>JAUVIJ010000037.1 GCA_030592835.1 Candidatus Cloacimonadota bacterium
ATCAGGTTTATGATGCATTAATGACCCATCCCAAATTCAGCAAGAACTTTGGTTGGAGTCCACGTGAAGAAATTGCAATATCAACCAGGATTTTCACTAAAAAATATTCGGAAAGGATCTGTCGGTCTGCTTTTGAATATGCAAAAAAATTCGGTTATGAAAGAGTGACTCTTTGTGAAAAACCTAACGTTATCCGAGAGACCAGTGGAATGCTGCTTGCGATCTGTCGTGAGCTGGAAAAGGAATATGAAGATATCTGGTTCAATTATACAAATATCGATGCACAGATGATGTGGCTTACCAAGGATCCGGAAAAATATGGGGTAATCATTGCAGGAAATATGTTTGGAGATATAGTATCCGATGGATTTGCCGGTTTGATTGGTGGTCTCGGTTTTGCCTGTAGTGCAAATATTGGTGAAGAAGTGGCTATCTTCGAACCTACTCATGGCTCTGCTCCAAAATATGAGGATCTTAATCCTTCTATTGTTAATCCTATAGCAATGATAATGTCTGCCTGCATGATGCTGGATCATATTGGGGAAATAGATAAAGCTGCACAAATCCGTAAAGCAATCTCCAAAGTCGTGGAAGAAGGCAAAGTACGTGCTTACGATATGCTGAAAATGAGTGGGTGTCAGGAAGTTCTGGAGAAAGGTGCAGCTTCAACTCAAGAAATGACTGATGCTATTATTGCAGCTTTGTAGTTTTTGTTTCAAAAATAAGGAGAGAAAAATGGAAATCTCTGAACTTTGGCCCGAAATAGCTTGGATTAAAGATGATAATTTACGAATAAAAGTTACCAAAACCTGGGAACTCGCTTTAGAAAGAAGTGTTCTTACCGGAGAAGACTTGCAGAAAATTCCGTTTACACTGCTGTGCGGACCAGATTTGAAAGTAACTTTTATGGATCACAACCGCAGCGTCGTTCATATTGCCAAAGCTGCCGGTGAAAAAGTTAATGAATTCTATCACGGCGAGCTTCCGGTGGATATGGACATTCTTATCGCTGGAGCAATCCTGGCTGATGTCGGTAAGCTCTTGGAATATGTTCTGGATGAAAACGGAAAAGCTGTTCAGGGAACTTACGGGAAATATCTACGTCATCCTTTCAGTGGTGTTTCCATTGCGGAAGAATGTGGTATTCCTGCAGAAGTTTGTCATATTATCGCAACTCATGCAGGTGAAGGTGATATGGTTAAACGTACGACCGAAGCATATTTTGTTCATCATGCTGATTTCATGACTTTTCTACCGTTTAAAGAAAGATTGAAGTTGTGAACATATCCAAGCTGGGGCTTGGATACGAGAAATATTGATTAGGATTTGGATACGAGTTAATATTTTTTTATGGAAATTGTGTTTACCAAGCCCAGTAAATTCTGGTTTCCAAGCCCCAGCTTGGAAACCTTATAAAGATTATGAAAAGTAGATATAAAATTATGTATAATGATGATAGCTTGTATTTTCTTACATTAAGTGTTATTAAGAAAATACCTGTTTTTACAAATCTATCTTATATGAACATAATTTTGGATAATTTTACATTTTACCAAGAAAATCAGCATCTTAGAATTATCTGTTACGTTATTATGGATAATCATATTCATATGATTGCATCTCACCCACATAATTTATCTAAAGTAATAAAAAACTTTAAAAGTTTCACTGCTAAAAAACTAATCGAAAGACTTTATAAAGATAATCGAGATTGGATATTACAGTTAATGTCGGAGCATAAACCAGATTATAAGCAAGAATCTAGTTTTCAATTTTGGGAGGAAGGAAATCATCCAAAGCAAATCCAGGAATTAAAGATGCTAAATCAAAAAATCGAATATATTCATTATAATCCAGTAAAAAGAGGATTAGTTGTAAATGAAAAGGATTGGATATATTCCAGTGCAAGTAATTTTCTTGGATTAGATTCTGTTTTTCAAGTAGATAAATTAGATTAATATACGTGTCCAAGCTGGGGTTTGGACACGAGGGCATAAATCAGCTAAGCAAAATTTAAATCCGTAATTCGTAATCCGTAATCCGTAATTCGTAATTTATAATCCGTAATTAAATATCAAAGGAGAAAAAAATGTCTTTCACATTTATAGAAAAAATCCTGACAAACCACAGTGATAAGATTGATGTAAAACCTGGTGATTTTGTTGATATCGAGATCGATGTCCGGGTAGCTCGAGATTTCGGCGGAGCGAATGTGGTGAAAAACCTGATTAATAATGGATTAAAAGTAGATGATACTTCAAAAACCATATTTACCTTCGATTGTAACCCGACCGGATCGGATCAGAAATATGCTTCTAATCAGCAATATTGCAGGATGTATGCTAGGAAAAACGGTATCAAGGTTTATGATATCGATTCAGGGATCGGCACTCATCTAATAATCGAAAAAGGAATAGCAATACCCGGTTCAACGGTAATTTCAACAGATTCACACGCCAATATTCTGGGTGCGATCGGTGCTTTTGGGCAAGGTATGGGCGATAAAGACATCGCCGCTGCCTGGGCTAATGGCAGAACCTGGTTCAAGGTCCCTCCCTCGGTAAAACTAACCCTGGCTGGCACGAGACCGGCTGGCATATCGGCAAAAGATATTGTACTCAATCTGTTGAACAGATTTGGTGCCAACGAACTGCTGGGATATTCTGTGGAACTCTATGGGGATGAGATTGAGAGACTAACGCTTGATGAACGGATTACGATCAGCTCCATGGCTACGGAAATGGGTGCAATAATAATTTTAATACCTCCCTCTGATAATATTATGGCTTATTGTGAAGCTAGAGCAGGAAGAAAACTTAAGAAGATCTCTGCCGATGATGATGCGGAATATTCGAGGGAACTTACTCTCGATCTCAGTGGTTTCAAACCCATGATTTCACGTCCCGGGCATCCGGAGGATACTGTGGAAGTTAGTACTCTGGACAGGATCAGGATTGATTCGGCATTTATTGGTAGTTGTACCAATGGTAGAATGCAGGATATGCGGAATGCAGCCAGAATACTGAAAGGTCGTAAGATTGCACCAGGTGTCGTTCTGAAAATCGTTCCTGCAACAGATGAGGTCTGGAATAAATGTCTTGATCTGGGTTTGATCAAAATCTTCAAGGATGCCGGAGCTCTGGTTGGCAATGCCGGATGTGCCGGATGTGCAGCCGGACAGATAGGGCAAAATGGACCTGAAGAAATAACCATCAGTACCGGGAACAGGAATTTTGCCGGTAAGCAGGGTAAGGGTGAAGTTTATCTGGCATCACCTGCTGATGTTGCAGCTTCTGCTGTCGCCGGATTTATTACTACAGAAGATGCAATTCCGTCTAAACCGGTTGTATTTGAATCATCGAAAACCGATTCGGAACCAGTGAATATTCAGAAATCCATTGATTTCGAAGCTAAGCCACTGATCATCGAAGGACGGATCTGGTTGATCTTGAAAGACAACATTGATACAGATATGATCTTCCACAACCGCTATCTTACCATTACAGATATCAAGGAAATGGGTCAGTATACTTTTGACAACCTGGAAAGATGGAAGGATTTTGCTAAAAAAGCTGAACCAGGAGATATTGTGATCACAGGTAAAAATTTCGGTGCCGGCAGTTCGCGTCAGCAGGCAGTAGATTTTTTCAAATCACTGGGAGTACAGGCAATCCTGGCAGAATCGTTTGGAGCAATATACGAGCGAAATGCAATTAATGCAGCTTTTCCAGTATTGATATATGACCTTATCGATGAACTGGGACTGAAAGAAGGAGATAAGATCAGAGTAAATTTTGAAACCGGAGAAGTTACTAATTTGGAGAATGACAAATCTGTAGAAATCGATAAATTTTCTAGTGTTCAAATGGAGATTTATAAAAAGGGTGGGCTTTTAAAATAACTTTAGAGTAATATATCCCCGGGCAAATACTTAGCATTTACGGGGCAGTCGTGAAATTTTAACAACGGTTATTACACTCTTTAGGAGATAAAGATGAAAAAGATTATTCTTATACTTGTTATTTTGTATTTGAGTATGTCTTTATGGACAGATGTGCCAGACAACGATCAACAAAAACTTATTGATGAATATCGGTTTTATTCAAGCTGGAAAAATTATGATAAAGCAATTTCTTCATTGGAAAAATATTTAGAGAAGAATCCATCTTCTTTTTATGAATATCAGCTTGGAAAACTGTATATTTTTTCCGGAAAGGAGTTAAATAAAGCAAAACAAATTTTCCTGAATTTTATTAAAGACTACGACAACTTGGAAGATGTTGAAGAAATTCCTGTATCAAGTGCATATTGGCGTCTGGGAATGGTTTATGAAAAAATGGGGAACTTGGAAAAGGCTGAAAAAAGTTATGAAGATGGATTTAATATTAATGAAGATCCTTATTGTAAAAATGCTTTAGATAATTTAGGGGAAAATACCGATTTTAACAAGCAGTTAACCGAAGCTGAAAAACTATGTTATTTCTTCAAAATCTGGCATTATACTAACGATTTCTTCGCCTTTTTTGATCAAATCGATCTAGATTGGCAAAATGTGAAAATGGAATTTTTACCTAAAGTTCAGACAACCAAAAATAATGAAGAATTCTATTGGCTGATGACGGAAATGATCGCTTTATTAAAGGATGGACACACGCTTGCTGTTCACGGAAATTGGAAAAGAGCATATATCTCAACGAAAATTATTGAAGAAAATGTTTATTTCATTGAAGATAATTCTTACAGGGAAAATCCAATGAAGCCTGGTGATAAAATTCTTAAGGCAAATAATTTTCCTGTTATGAGTGCTATCGAAAAAACAAAGAAATATATTTCAGGTTCTACGGAACAGTGGATAAAATATAGATTAGAATCCGATCAATCATTCATAAATTTTAATTTTTGCGATTCGATTATTGTAGAATACGAATCCAGACAAAATAAAGAAATATCAAAATATGTAATTTACCCAAGTCCAAATAAATATGAGAAGAAATTGCCTAAGATTGAAACTAAACTATTAAAAGATAATATTGGTTATATTGCTGTAAATTCGATGCATCCGACGCAAGATATCATACCAATATTTGATTCGGCTTTAGATTCGCTATTTAATACAAAAGCTCTAATTATCGATATTAGGAAAAATGGTGGCGGAAGTTCAAATACCGGATTTCATATTATTTCCCGGATTTCAAATATGAATTTACCATATTTCAAAAGCAAAGTTAGATTTTATAGTGTCGATGAGTTCGATAAATGGTTTTCAGAAGAAGAAATGTTTGATATTTTTTATAATGTTTATCAAAGTATATTTCCCGATACGACAGAAACAAATCAAGATTTTCTGCGGGATGAATTCAGAAATTGCGAATATTTCAATATAGAGCCAAAATCTCCGATTTATGAAAAACCTATTGTTGTTTTAATAGGACCGAATACTTTTAGTGCAGCGGAAGATTTTCTGGCGCCTTTACATGGCACGGATAGAGTTACTTTGATAGGAAAATCTACCGGAGGAAGCACAGGTCAGCCTTTGTATTTAGCATTTAATAATGATTTTTATGTAATTATCTGTGGAAGAAGATGCTGGTGTGCAGATGGTTATGAATTTGTCGGAAAAGGATTTGTACCGGATATCGAAATTGAAGAAACCATCGATGACCTAATATTTGATAAAGATATAACTTTGAAGAAAGCTATTATTTATTTGGAAAGAAAAATAAATTTGGAGTAAAATATCCCCCGAACAAATACTCCATATTTAATGGGCAGGCGTGATATTTTAAAAAAGCAATAACACGGTTATTGCACTCCACAGGAGGATAAATAAAATGGGAAAAACATTCGTAGAAAAAATATTAAATGCACCCAAAGGTGCGATAGTATTTCGTAAACCGAATATCGTGCTCACACACGATAACACAGCCAGCATAAAAAATACATTTAATAAAATGGGTGGAGAAAAAGTTTTTGATGCAGATCAACTTCTCGTAGTACTCGATCACAACGCACCGCCAACCAATGCAAAACTGGCAAATCAGTATCAGGTTATCAGAGATTTTGTAAAGGATCAGGGAATAGATAAATTTTACGATGTGGGAAAAGGTATCTGTCATCAGATCATGTCTTATCATGCCAGACCGGGAATGATCATTGTTGGAAGCGACAGTCATACCTGTACTGCAGGAGCCTTTAACGCTTTAGCTGCCGGAATAGACAGGACGGAATCCGCCGGTATCTGGAAAAGGGGAGAAACCTGGTTCAGGGTTCCGGAAACCATGAAAATAACTCTGAATGGGAAACTTAATAAGAACGTTTATGCTAAAGACTTATCCCTGTGGATTATCGGAATGATCGGTTCTGCAGGAGCTAACTATATGTCCATAGAATACCATGGTGATGGAGTGAAGACCTTGTCCATTTCCGACAGAATGACTCTGGCAAACCTGGCTTCGGAGATGGGTGCTAAGAATGCCGTATTTCCACCTGATGATATCCTTGGGGATTTCCTGGATAATGATCTAAATAACTCTATCTGGGCTGACGAAGATGCCGAATATGATAAGGAAATCGAGATCGATCTGGGGAAAATATTTCCTCTTGTTGCTGCACCGCATAACGTGGATAACGTTAAAACAGTCTCGGAAGTAAAAGGCAAGAAAATCAATCAGGGATTAATAGGAACCTGCACCAATGGCAGACTCGAGGATATCAGGATTGCTGCTAAGATTCTGGGTGGGAAAAAGGTGGCTGATGGTTTTCAACTGCTTGTTATCCCTGCTTCACAGGAAATATATCTGCAAGCGATCGAAGAAGGATTGATTTCAAAATTGATCAAAGCCGGAGCAACTGTTCTGGGAGCCTCCTGCGGACCCTGCCTGGGAACTGGACAGGGCATTCCTGCAGACGGATATACAGTGATATCGACCGCTAACCGTAATTTTCTGGGTCGAATGGGAAATAAAAATGCCCAGATATATCTGGCATCACCTGCTACAGTCGCCCATACAGCCATAAAGGGAGTTATCAGTGATCCACGTGGTATCCTCTCTAATGATAAATATCCCTATCAGAAACAGCAGAGCGAGACAATAATGATCAAAAAAGATGATAACAGGAAACACGAAAATGTCTGGGATTACTCCGATGTCGATAATCTCAATACCGATCAGATGTTTGCAGGTAGCCTTACCTATAAAGTTCTCAGCTCGGAACCGGAGACGATCATGCCATATCTTTTCCAGGATTTTGATGAAAACTTTTCCGGTAATGTTAAGGCAGGCGATATCCTGATCGCTGGAGATAATTTCGGGTGCGGCAGTTCCCGGGAACATCCGGCAGTTGGTCTAGCCCATGCCGGAGTCAAGGCTGTGATCGTGAAATCTGTTAACAGGATCTTTTATAGATCCTCTGTAAATCAGGGACTACCAATAATTGTCCTACCGGAATTTGTTCAGAAATATAAGAAAAATGATAATGTCGATGTTGATCTGACTGAAGGAGTAATCCACCTGAATAGTGAAACCATTAAGTTTTCACCTCTTCCTGATAAATTACTGGAGATTATGAACTCCCGTGGGCTGGTCAACTGGATAAAGAATCAATAATAAAAAAAGCCCGGAGCGATCCGGGCTTTTTTTATTATAGCAATATCTTAAAATCTATAAGTTAACGAAGAAGCCAGTTGGGTACGGTCGCCAAATCCGGCCTCAAATTCCAGACAGAACCGCCGGCTGATACCTAAAGCCACACCTGCTAAATAATTCCAGGCATTGCCTTCAGCCAACTCGACATCATATTCAACTTCAATTTCGTTCCCATAAATATCCTCAAGCTCCCAGGTTCCTTCGTGGTGTTCCTGATATTTTTGATACATGGCTCCGGTCCAGATAGCTATATCTTTGACCAGAAAAGGAGCTGGGAAATTCACTCCGGCTTTGGGAGAGATGATCCAGGCATCCACAACGGAATCTGTCTGATCGAGATTTGTCTTTGTATAAGTGGTGTTGAAGATCGTAAAAAAGGATTTGTATCCGGCAACCAGATTTATTCCGGCACCATAGACAATTCCATCATAATTTAACGATTCCTGAAGGGGGAAAAACTCCTGAAGTTCAAATTTTGTTTCACCTTTTACTTTTCCTCCCAGAAAAAACACATTGGCAAAAGGCAGTATCCAGACATCGAGTTTCACATTTGCTTCAGTTGTATAATTCTGGATCTCGATCTCATCTTCAATATCATCGGGGACACCGGGTAAATTGACTGAAAATTTGGCTAATTCATAGGCTTGATCCTGAAAATAATAGGTGAAACCCAGTCCCATAGGCAAAGGTAGATTATATCCTTCCGCCATTTCTGTCCCAAAAGGAAAATAATCTGTTGAATCAAAACAGGATAAAGAAGTAAAAAGGATAAAAAAAAGCAGCAGAAACATGAAAAACGATCCCGAATATCTCATAAACATTTCTCTCACTAGATATAATTTTCGTAAACGAACAGATTAATTCGAATAGAAAAAGGCTTTTCATCCAGACTCTGTCAATATAATATTTACATTTTGAACCTGATTCAGATTAGATAAAACATAAAAGGATCAGTGTTTTAATGTAGCTTACTCAATCCCCTTTGCTCTCATGTAATCGGCTAAGGTTATGGACTGATTATAGTAAAATCTGTATAGATCGATAAAAGCACTTATCAGATTCCGATGTTCAGAAAAGATCCCGATGATGCTATCGGCAGCCGGTTGATTATCCTGAAGACTGACCAGAATTTTTTTATTATCAAATATAGTAAAACCAACAGGCATATTAGGAACCAGACGGACATTGACACCCTGAGAAGAATAATATTTCAGGGTCGTTAAAACTCCCGGTTGTTTGATATCACCGATCTCATATATGTATGTGTAGCTAATTTCGGGATTGAAAGAGGTCATTTCTGATGATAATACATCATCGGGTTCGATCTCATCGGTGGATTGTTTGAGTACGATTAATTCAATGACTACTTCTTTTTCCATCTGACGCAGTTTATTATTGATCAGATTTCCATCCCGGATTACATCAACATAGTTCAGATCCTCTATCTGATCGCTCCGGGATTCATAGATCCGATCTAGGTTCGATTGTAGATCCAGAAGCTTTTCCTTTCTGCTGTCAATTTCATTAATGAAGCTGCTGATAGCGATTTTAGGTTCAATTGCTTTGTAAATTTTGAATTTTCCCGGGATTCGCACGCACATTCCTTTTTTGATCAATTGCTCCAGAACATAATAGACTTTTGTTCGAGGTACTTCAGCCAATCTGGAAATTTCCGTTGCGGTAAAACTGTTCTTTCTTAGCAATACACAATAAACCCTGGATTCGTATTCGGTTAATCCCGAATTCTGCAAATCTTGAATATAATCTTCCATAAAACCCTCTTTTTTTAACTGTTAGTTACAATATTGTAACAATATCTAATATTGTCAAATAAAACAGAGTTAAATCTTATTGACATAATTATACCTGAGTTTAAACAAGGATGAAATATTGAATAATTTTTGTCACTGGAGTATGCGAATATGATCTACTTAGATAATGCTTCCACTTCTTTTCCCAAGGCACCTGGAGTGTCTCAGGCAGTATGTGATTATCTGGACAATATTGGCGCCAATGCCGGGAGATCCTCTCACCGTTTAGCCCGGGAAGCCAGCAGGATCATTTTCGAAACGAGGGAAAAACTGGCTGAATTCCTGGGAATAAATGACAGCAGCAGACTGATATTTACCGCTAACGCTACCGAGGCTCTTAATAACGTGATCTTCGGTCTGGTAAATCCCGGGGACACAGTATTAACTTCGTCGCTGGAACATAATTCGGTAATGCGTCCTCTCCGGTATCTGGAAAAAGAACAGAATATCAATATCCTCCAGTTTACATGTAACCAGGATTCTACGATAAATCTTTCAGACTTCAAAAGGAAACTTGCTTTTAAACCGGATCACGTTATCACTACAGCTTGTTCTAATGTCAGTGGAGTTATACTACCTTTAGAGAGAATGGCTCCCTTAATCCGTTCTATTGATTCCAGTTTCATTGTGGATGGATCACAACTGACAGGTATGTATCCTGTGAATGTAGGACAATTAGATCCGGATGCATTTTGTTTTCCCGGACATAAAGGTTTACTGGGACCAACAGGTACAGGTGGATTTTACATTCGTGAAGGTCTTGATCTGAACCCGATTAAATATGGTGGCACAGGCAGCAGATCAAATCAAGAAATCCAGCCTGCTTTTCTCCCCGATCGTTTCGAAAGCGGAACTCCCAATATAGCCGGATTGGCAGGATTAGGGAAAGCATTAGAATTTTTGTCCGGAATCGGGATCAAAAAGATAAGAGATCATAAAATAGAGATCATCGACATGTTTCAAAAAGAGCTGGATCAATTAGGTGAATACAAAATTCTCGGACCGAAAAAACTGGAAGATCAGATCGGTATTATATCTGTTATTTCCGATAAGATCAGTATTACAAAAATCACTCAGGAACTTGATGAAAACAACATAGCTGTAAGAATGGGTATGCATTGTGCACCCTCTGCTCATAAGACGTTAGGTACGTTTTCTCAGGGTGGAACAGTAAGGTTCAGTCCAGGATTCTTTACGACTGAAGCAGATATTAAGGTTGCGATCGGAATCTTACGAAAACTGATTAGATAAAGATAATGGAAAATTTTATTATTACTTTTTATTCAACTCATCTAGCTCTGAAAGCGGAAAAAGTCCTGAATAAAATGGTTATGAAAATCGATCTGATACCGACACCGAGAGAAATCAGTTCAGAATGTGGATTTACACTATTGATTCATCATGATAACAGAAAAGCTATTACCGACCAACTGACTGAAAATGAAATTGTTTACGATGAAATGTATATAATGACAGAAATAAATGGAGCAAAAAAATATGAAAAAACTGATTGATGCCAGGGGCTTGGACTGCCCTCAACCGGTAATTGCTACCAAAAAGGTGCTGGAAGAAGGAGATTTCAATCGGCTCGAAATCCTGGTTGATAATAAAGCTGCCAGGGAAAACGTTTCTCGATATCTGAAAAAATCCGGGTACGAACAAGTTAACATCAAGATAGAAGGAGAAAACTTCAGATTGATAGTTGAGTCGAATTCAGTTAAGGATGATATTGATAATAGAGTGGAGACAGATCAAAAAGAATATCCCGACCAGGTAAATAATGTTGCTGGAAAAACGTTGTTTATCGGTTCGAATAGGATGGGTTCCGGTAGTGATGAGCTGGGTGAAAAATTGATGACCGCTTTCCTTTATACACTGACGGAAATCAATACTCCTCCCACCTGCATTATTTTCATGAACAGTGGTGTTTATTTATGTGTTGAGGGCTCAGATTCATTAGATAATCTGATCAAGCTTAATAATAAGAATATTGAAATACTGGTTTGTGGAACCTGTCTGAATTTTTTTGATCTTACCGATAAATTACGTGTAGGGAAGATCAGCAATATGTATGATATTGTTGAACATCTGCTGGGATCTGAACCAGTATTAAGTATTTGAAATTGCAGGTTTAGATATTATTTACAAAAACTTATTCAACCAATTGGATAGATCATAATGAATCAAGGTTTGATCTATGCGACATTGGTATATATGGTCTGGGGCTTGCTTCCGATATACTGGAAAACTCTGCAACA
>JAUVIJ010000017.1 GCA_030592835.1 Candidatus Cloacimonadota bacterium
ATTAAAAAAAAAGAATTTATGAATAACAGTCAATGAAAAAAATATATTGCCCCGAAACAAATTTTACCTGTGATCATAAAACTGAACTCAACTCTTTTTATCGTTACGCAGCAAGTGATGTTGGCCAACATCACCTGCGACAGATATATTTTTTTCGTTACGAAGTTGCATGGTAATGTATATCACTCTTATCTTCGGCTTCCTATGTTCCCAAGAAAAACTTGGGAAGTAGATTTATCCCTAACCCCTAAACCATAGATCCTAAATCCTAGATCCTAATTATCGATATAATCTTCTTGACATAAGATTTTGTGTAGAGAATAAAATTAAATAATGAGGAAATTGAATGTTTGAATATCAGAAAACAGGCAGATTTTTTGCTCAAGTTGCAGGTAAAATGGAAGAGCTTGCTGCTGCGGAATTAAAAGAATTCGGAATTAAAGAGATTAATACAGTTTACAGGGGAATCTGGTTTAAAACGGATCTGGAACACATTTACAGGATCAACTACCGTGCCAGACTGATCTCAAGAGTGTTAGCACCGATAATCTCTTTTGATTGTCACAGTACCAAATATCTTTATACAACTGCCAGAAAAATAAAGTGGGATGAATTTCTGTCAAAAGATAACACCTTTGCAATTTTTGCAAATGTATCGAACAGTATAATCAATCATTCCAAATATGCAGCCCTGGTATTGAAAGATGCTATTGCAGATTATTTCATGGATCTAACTGAAGAGCGACCATCTGTAGATCGTGAAAAACCGGATGTCTGGATAAATCTTCACATAGAAAAAAATATAGCACACATCAGCATTGATACTTCCGGCGGACCTTTGCACAAGAGAGGTTACAGAACGCAATCTGTTCCAGCCCCCATGCAGGAAACTCTTGCTGCTGCGATCATTCGTTTGTCAGGTTGGAACGGAGATCAACCATTATGGGATCCAATGTGCGGTAGTGGAACGTTATTATGTGAAGCTTTAATGCATTATTGCCGCATACCTGCAGCTAACAGAAGAATTAATTTTGGTTTCCAGCATCTTCCCGATTACGATCCGAAGAAATGGGAAAAGATCGAAAAAGACGGGGTTAGATTAAGTAGGGATCTTCCCGAAAAGCTAATATATGGAAGTGATATAGATCCATATTCCGTAATGGTTTCCAGAAAAAATCTGAATACTTTTACAGAAGGAAAGAATGTTAATGTTAACGAACTGGACTTCAGGAAGCATCCTGGCATAAAAGATTCTGTTATAATTTGCAATCCACCTTACGGTGTCAGGTTAGGAGATGAAAACCAGTTAAAGGTTTTGTATAAAGAATTCGGTGATTTTTTGAAAAATAAGTGTAAAGGATCTACTGCTTATATATATTGTGGCAATAGGGATCTGATTGGATCAATTGGTCTTAAACCCGGTTTTAAGATTCCACTGGTTAATGGAAATCTGGACGGGAGATTGATAAAAATAGAGATTTATTAAACCCAGATTATAATATTAGATAAAAAAATGGTGGCAGGACCCAGACTTGAACTGGGGACACAAGGCTTTTCAGGCCTCTGCTCTACCAACTGAGCTATCCCGCCACAACGATTTGCAAAAAAGGAAAAAACACCCCTTAGTGTCAAGAAAAATAGTTGATAAATTCAACTCTAAAAGGTTTAACCCGGGAACTGGATATTTAATATTCCCAGAAATTTTCCCAGGACGATACCGATCAGGAATCCGATCGGAAAATAGAGTAGAATTGCTTTAAGCAAACCCCTGATCGGAGTTCCACCCTGATAGACTATTTCTCCGTCGATAGTTATAGTTACCGGTTGCCAGATATCGATCAGATTACGAGTTTCGAATTTTATGCTGTGTTCCAGTCCTTTATTATCAATAAAAGTTCCACTGGCAGATTCCCGGAAGTGAAATCCGCCTGATTTCAATAAGATCCTGTTGTTTAGATAAAGAGTATTATAGGAAGCCAGGTAGAGAAAATCGGCAGAAACCCATGATCTAAACTCGAAAGTCAGATTTTTCCAGAGAAAACGTGCTACTTTGGGTTGATGGTAATGGTTACTATTAATCATAAAGACTCTCAATCTTATTAAGTTCCAGATCCGACAAATCGGATATGATCAGATTGGCAGCAGTTATATCCTGAATTCCGGAATTTGGATTGGAAAAACCGATGCATTTCATTCCTGCTGCAATAGCTGCCTGTACTCCATTGGCAGAATCTTCTATGACAAGACAATTGCGATGGTACAATCCAAGATCAGCAGCCGTTTTCAGGAAAATATCCGGAGCCGGTTTTCCCCGAATAATTTGATCACCCCCGGTAATCTGATCAAAAAGATGAGAAATTTGAAGTTTGTCGATGATGATCTCAATAATTTTTTTGGTAGTGGAAGAAGCGATCGCTATCAGAAAACCTTTATCTTTCAGTGATTTTATCAATTCAACAGATCCGGGAATCGGGTCTAGATTCTCTGCCTGTATGAAGTATTCTATTATCCTCTGTCTATGTCGTATTACAAGTTGGGAAACCGGTTGTTTGAGGGCATATCTGAAGTGCATTTTTTTCCAGATTTCCTTCAGAGGGATTCCTACCAGAGTAGAATATTCTTCATTGGAAATACTAACACCTATATCTTTAAATATCCGGTTATTGATCTGATAATGAATAGGCTCACTATCGATGATCACACCATCCATATCGAAGATCACAGCCTTTTTTTCGAGGGAATTAATCATAGATTAATATTTCCGTTTCTCCTTTCAAAACCCGGAAACCATTCATTGCCAGGGCACGCATTTCATCTTAACCCGGATATACGAATACAGGAGCTAAAAAGGAGACCCTTTCAAATTTCGGATGCCCGGAGATTCTTGCAACATCCTCCATTTCATCTACAACCACAGGATCGGCTATGTAAGCTTTTGCGGAAGATAGTGTAGATGCAATATCATCTGCTATCAAACCTCCAAGATTGCAGGCATGTTCTCCCAGGATTTCCATTCTCAGATCTTCCTTCATCCGCTCATTGACCAGGTAAACTCCGGATTTAACAGGCTTGATCAGACC
This sequence comes from Candidatus Cloacimonadota bacterium, assembly GCA_030592835.1. Lineage (GTDB taxonomy): Bacteria > Cloacimonadota > Cloacimonadia > Cloacimonadales > TCS61 > JAUVIJ01. The sequence goes on from JAUVIJ010000017.1 coordinate 3,081, forward strand.
ACCCCGACCCACAATACAATTGATCAATTCCAGGTCTATACTTTCAGCTTTTAATTCCTTTAGAATAAGATCCCTGCGAAAGTGGTATTGATCACTGATCTTCTCGAATTGAGCCAGATCTGACGAAGAATGTTTAATATTTTTCTGGAATATCTCCGATTCTTCCTCATAAACAGCTATCTTGGTAGAAGTGGATCCGGGATTGATAACCAGAACTGTCATTTATATCCATCTTTTGAAAAAAACTTTTTTAATCTTCAATATAATGACATCCTATCGAGGTTTTGTTGTGAATTGCAGAATTGATTATTATGGAAGCATTAACAACTGCATTGCGCAGTTCAATTATTTCCCGGGTTAAGACTGCTTCCTTGTAAAATTTCATAATGTGATGGGAATAATAATTGATGTCTGCTCGGGCTCTATCCAGACCCTTTTTCATCCTTACTATCCCGACATAGTTCCACATTGTAAGCTGGATCAATTTCCAATCTTGATTTATCAGTATAGGATCAAAATCGATTGAGTTAGCTGGCTGTATCCAATCCGGGATAGACTGCAATCTTCTGGTAATAATCGGCTGGAAATTTTCGATGATGTCATCGGCTGAACTTTTTGCCCAGAGCAAACCTTCCAGCAGGGAAGAGGAGGCCAGTCTGTTCGCTCCATGAAGACCTGTACAACTGGTTTCACCAATAGCATAAAGGTTTTTAAGAGAGCTTCTACCGGCAAGGTCAACTTTTATACCACCACAAAAATAGTGTGCAGCAGGTACGACTGGTATCGATTCCTGGGTGATGTCGATTCCACCTTTTAGACAGGTGTGATAGATCTTGCTAAATCGTTCCTTAATAGACATATCACCTTTATAATGGGATTTTAAATCGAGCAACATGTATGGCTTGTCCTGGCGATTCATCTCCTCAAAGATAGCTCTTGCTACAACATCCCTGGGGGCAAGATCTTTCAGGGGAGGATAATTTTCCATAAATAGATGCCCCTCGTGATCTGTAAGTTTGGCACCCTCTCCACGGAGGGATTCCGAAATGAGAAACCTTTCGATATCTTTATTGTATAATAAGGTAGGATGGAATTGAACGAATTCGGCATTTATGATATCCGCTCCGGTTCGATGAGCCATACTGAGTCCATCACCAGTCGCAGCAGAAGGATTGGTAGTATGTTGATATAAATTTCCTAGGCCACCTGTTGCCAGAATGGTTTTATTAGCCAGAAAGGTTATAACTTCTCCTTTCAGATTATCGAGAACATAAATTCCCATAACTTCCAGGGGACGATAAAGTTCCTGTTTGTCATTAGAGTGGTGGTTATTCGTTATAAGATCGATGGCAGTATGATCTGTATAAATGGGAATGTTAAGCTGCTTTGTGTAGTTTGTCAGAACTTCCTGGATTTTATCACCAGTATGATCGGCATAATGTAGAATTCTTTTAAGAGAATGAGCAGCTTCTCCGGTGTAATCAAACTCCCCCTGAATATTATGACTGAAATCTAGACCAAGTTTTTTCACAAAAAAGTTAATAACCAGTTCAGGACCTTTGGAAACAAAGAAATCAACAGCTTCACGGTTATTGTAGTTGTAGCCTGCGTTAAGAATATCCTCGGCTAAGTGTTCCGGTTTGTCAGATTTTTTCCAGGCAATGATCCCACCCTGAGCATAATTTGTTGAGGTTTCAGAAGTATCGGATTCTTTGGTAATGACAATTACGTCCAAGCCTGCTTCCTTGAGGAAAATAGCTGCGGAAAGTCCTGCAATACCAGTGCCTACAATTATGACATCATGAATCTCTCTCAAATCTTTTCCTCTGTTATTACAATCATTTTTTCCAATGAATTTTGAGCATTTTCTGAATATTTTTCTGAAACCGTTACTTCATTTGTTATAAACACATTATTTTTTTCAAAGGTATTTAAGGAACATAGAGTCGCAGCCAGTTTTTCGAGGGTAATCTTCCTCATATTGTAACAGGGAGAATATTTAAGAGGTTTGATTATTTTGCCGGGAAACTCTGTAGAGAGACGTTCGACAAAAGTCACTTCAGTCCCGATAGTCCATTTTGAGCCTTCTGGTGCATTACTGACAGTGTCATAAATATATTGAGTTGATCCTGAATAATCTGACAGTTTAACTACTTCCGGATCACATTCAGGATGTACAATGACCTTGATGCCGGGAAATTCTTTCCTCTTACTTTCAATATCACCAGGATGAAAAATCTTATGAACACTACAATAACCGTCCCAGAGGAATATTTTTGCTTGCGAAGGATCAGTTCCATTCATCCAACTATTATCATAGCCAACTTTTACTAATGTTTCAGGATCCAAACCCAATGAAATAGTTGTATTATAACCCAGATTATAGTCGGGTAAAAAGAATATTTTCCGATTCTGATTTAAAAAAAATGCTATTATTTTTTTTGCATTGGAACTTGTGCAGGTAGATCCCTGGAATCTGTCACAATAATCCTTAATTTCAGTGTTGGAATTAATATATACAATAGGAATTACATCTTCGCCGATAAAATCTGATATCTTCTTTTGAACAGATTCAGCCTGATTGATATTTATCATATCTGCTAGGGGGCAGCCAGCTTCAAGATCCGGTATGATTATCTTCTGATTGTCTCTTGCCAGCACCCTTGCCCCTTCTGCCATGAATCTTACACCGCAAAAAATAATATAAGGGGCATCTGAAAGAGCACATTCACGTGCCAGATGATAGGAATCACCGGTAATATCCGCCAGATCAACAATTTGCTGATTCTGGTAATGATGTGCGACGATTAACAGTTCTTTACCCCTTTTCAGTTTTTCGTCTTTAATAAATTGAATTATTGAATCCATGATCAAATATTCCTTATTAATGAAAAATCTATTGCTTTAACACTGTGCGTTAGAGCACCCACAGAAATGTAATCCACTCCGGTTTCAGCAGCAGAGGAAATCTGATCCAGGGTTATATTACCTGAAATCTCCAGATCCGTTCTCCCATTTACATACTTAACAGCCTGTTTTACCATGTCTAAACCCATATTATCCAGCATGATGATATTCACATTATTTTCCAATGCTTCTCTGACTTCATCAAGGTTTCTTGTCTCTACTTCGATCTTGAAACGATCACCCCAACGTTTCCTGATCAATGACACTGTTTTGGTTATACTACCAGCAGAATCGATATGATTATCCTTGATCATGACCATGTCGTAAAGTCCCATGCGATGGTTTCTTCCTCCACCACAACGAACAGCATATTTCTGGAGAGTTCTTAATCCGGGAATAGTCTTCCTTGTATCAAGGATTTTTACCTTGTTTTTTACTTTTCGAACAAATCTATCAGTCTTGGTAGCAATACCACTGAGGTGAGAGAGGAAATTCAGGGCTGTTCTCTCACCTTTTAAAACAGTTATTGTCTTACCCGAAATCTCAGCTATTAGTGAATTCATAGGAATGTAATCGCCATCCTTGAAAAAAGACTCCACCTTGCAATCGGAATCAAGAGTCAGAAATACTTTACGAAATATGTCAATCCCACAGAGGATGCATTCATTTCTTGCTTTCAAGATAAAACTATCTTGTTCATCGGTAAATATGGCATCACTGCTAACATCTCCGATTTCCTGTAAATCTTCTTTCAGGGCAATTGAAATCAGTTCTTTAATAATCTTTTCCATAATTTTCTGCAAACTACAGGTAATTTAAGGACTGCTGTGTCAAACATAAAATTTGAAAACTCATAATAGCAAATCCAAATCGAATTTCGGTGTATGTATTGCAATTTTTTTCATTGTGGAATAAATATTTTCACGATTTTACTTATATTCAATATACCAATTGTTATCTATAGATAAATTTATCAGTTTTTCCCGAATCATGTGTTCGATAAGAAGTTGAGGAATGGTTTTTTTCGACTTGAAGATTATCGAAGCTGGTAAAGCCTTTATCGCAAGTAGATGTCCTCCACCTCCCAGAGCACGAAAATTATTAACCGCAACTTTGTAGCGTTTGCCATCCTCAATTTCATTTCCGCTTTTCAAAAAGATAATCTCTTCAATCCTGCTGCCTGGTTTCTGACGCAAATTCAGTGTGTAAGAAATGCCTTCTGCTATATCGAAATTATATCCGGCAATTTCAGGATCGATCAGGATGGAATCTATTGAAGTCCTGTAATACCGGGAGGAAAATTCCAGATACTCTCGTATCTCCCTGCCAGTCAATTCGATAACGTAAAGATAATTATCATAAGGATATAAAGCCAGAATATTTTTGTAGCTGATTATTCCGGGTTCAAATGTCAGGTTGGTATTAAAACAACTTGTGAATGAGATATCTGCTCCGGTTTCGGCTAATTGAAAGTTGTTTATAAGTTCCATTAATTCAGTGTCTTGTATGCGTGAATGTTCGGTTGATAAGCGAGTCTTAGTTTCGCATATCGGTTTTCGAATATAATCTAGTACTTCCTGATGCTGAACTCTGAATCGGGATGCCATCTCAAGATCCGGTTCCATGTTTTTGACAGGTTCCAGCCAGGCTCTTTTTGATAATAATTGAAAAAAATCTTGGGATTTCTCGTAAACAATTTCTATTACGCCGAGATTTCTACCTCTGGAACCGGAGTTTATCAGAATTGGTTCCTTATCATCCTCTATGGATAATGTATCACTGATAAAAAGTCGGTGAGAATGTCCACCCAGGATAACATCGAATCCGGGAACATGCTCTGCAACTAACCCTGATGAATTATCCGGTGGCAGGTTTAAAGCCTGATTGACAGCAAATTCCTGGTTTTTATCAAAACCGGAATGGAATAAGCCGATGCAGATATCAGATTCTGCTGTTAATTTCTGAACAAGATCATCTGCTGTCTCTACCATATCTTCCCAGGTAATTCCCGGATACTTCTCAGGTTCGATCCATTTAGGGATACCGGGAGTAGTTAATCCCATAACACCCACATTGATATCGTCAAAACTGATAACCGTATAAGGCTCGAAATATGATGAACCATCGGAAAGACAACTGTTAGCTGCCAGCCAGGGGAAATCTGAGATATTCATCAGGCTTTTACAATTATCCAGACCCAGTTCAACTTCATGATTACCAACCGTAAAAGCATCGTATTCCATATAATTGAAGGCAGCTATAAGAGGGTGAGGTCTCGCTTGTATAATTTTATTGTAGTAATCTGAAAAAGCAGTACCCTGCAGCAGGTCACCACCGTCCAGCAATAAAACATTTCTGTAGTTGTCCCTGTAATAGTTCACTCTCGAATTGATCCTGATCAAACCTTGCTCGTTTGCAGTATCAGTTATATAATCGTAAGGGAACAGGTTTCCATGAATGTCTGTAGTATGTAATATGATAAGAGTATCGGGGCTGTTAGATCCATTAAGGAACAAAACCAGATTTATTATTATAAATAAGAGTATATATCTTGATTTCATAATTTAGTGGATAATCTGTTTAATTACAGTTTCAATTTTTTCAAAAAGCTTTTCCCAACTGAATGACTCGATTTTATCCATTAGATAATTCCCATTTTTCCGGGATGTTAGGCAATAGTATGAAGAATTCTCATCTGATTTGTTTGTCAGATCCTGATCTTGATCTCGTTCCTGGATTTCATTTGCTCAAGCCAGAGTTGATAACGGTATTGAAGTATATTTTCCCGATAACGAGTTTTATCTCTCTGGAAATCCGTGTAACTGACCTTTTTAATGCTGTTAACAAGATAGAACATCAACTTTTCTTCCGACAGGTTGATGACAGGACTGTAATAACCTTCTTCTCGTTTGCTGATATCATTCATTATCAATTCGCTAAGGTCGGGACCAAAGATCTGGCTTTCCAGATCCTGATCAAAAGCTCTATGCAAACCACTCTGGAAATATAAGAGTGAATCCGGATCTCTACCGGCTTTGATCAGGTCTCTTAAATGTTCAGCATATTTTTTAGCAGTCTTATATCTGTTTTTACCAGCCATCATATCCTTGATCTTAGGCAAAGCTTCATCAATTTCCATTTTGCGGGAATATACTCTTTTCGTTAAATAAATAACTGTGTAACCATTTTCGATTTCAATTATACGACTGAATTTTTCATTCTTCCAGATCCGAAGCAGATCATTCCGATAATCCCCCAGTTTACCAAGGATTTCAAACTCGTTGTTTACCGGAAGAAATGATGTCTGAAAGCGCTGTTCTTTGGTCGTGAACTCGAAACTCTGGGAATAATACCGAGTTGAATCAAACAGGGTTTGGGCTTTTGCATAAGCGATGCTATCAGCTAATTCATACTTGAATTTATAGGTTATTTCAGCTTCTACATCATAGAAATTCCTCAATCCGGCAGGGAAATTCTTGATTTTGTAGATGATCAGGTAACCATTTCTATAAGGTATTATATCAGAATAATTACGTGCAGGTTGTTTTTCTATGTTCTTCCTGAGTTCAGTCGGGAAATCAGTATAATAGATCTCTTTGTTTCGGGGAAGATTGATATCGTTTCCAAAGCAATATTGAACGAGTTCAAGATCTGTATTATTATTTAGAAGTTCCAGGGCAGTAAGTGCCAGATCCTGATCTTTGGTGAAAAAATAATCAAGGATAACAGCTGCTTCCCGGTAAAAACTATTGATGTTATTAGTGTAAAAATCATGCATTTTCACTGGAGATACATACACGGAATCAATATTGATCTCGAAAATACCACCGCTGAGCTGAAGACTGTCCGGAGTAATGAAATCTTTCTTATGTTCCTCGTAATAAGCAGTAAAATCACTGTTTTGCAGTTGATCCAGATAGATAAGGTCATGAATGTCTGATTCTATATCCTTGAAATTTGGGATGAACTCGGGAAACAGAGTTGTAACATTATAGAAATATGTTCTTTTTTCTTCTTTAATGAATCCGAAATTATTACCTTTGTTGATCAGGGCAGCTATCTTGCTGTCTACAACTTCATCATTTTTGAATTTTTCCAGGTAGATTATCTGATTATAATACTCCAGGTTGTTCTCCCTGCAGATATTATCAAGTTCATGATCCTGATGACGATTTTCTTCCAGGATCTTCTTGAGTTCCTTTTCGTATTTTTCCTTTTGCTGAGAAAAAATATACCATGGACTATTGATCACGATTTTCTTCACTACTGCTGCAGAAATGATAAAATCATCTATATTATCGATGAAATATCTTCTATAATCCCGGGAATAGCGTTCACTTTTTTCATAACTTACATATTCATCCCAGACCTTATCTTTTATCTCTGACAGGTCAGAGATACGGGGCTCCCTGATCTCGAGCAGGTGAAGAACAAGATAACCAATATCGATTTCGACAGGTTGGGAAATTTCATTCTTCCTGGTTTTTATCGCTGTTTCAATAACAACATGGCTTAATTTACCTAAAACGGTTGCTGAAGATATTAACGGAGTGGCTATGATATCATAGGGAATTTGCTGATTGTTACTCCAGAGACTGGATATTTCTACAGCTCTTTCAAAGGATCGTTTGTTGATTTCTCTAATGATAAATTCCGTTTTCAAACTGTCTGTAGCAACATCTACATTTTCTGAATCACTTACTGCAATTGTACTGAAAAGGTTATTATAATAAAGTTCAGCTTCTTCCTGAAATTCGGCAAAGGGTATAATAAAGAACTCAAATCTGATTTTCTGGTCTGCTTTGAAATTACGTTTATGGTTTTTATAGTAATCCATTGCTGCTGCGGATGTAAAATCCTCGTTCACATTGGCTTTATTAACATCGATAACAGCGTAACTCAGATCTATCCTTGTGTTTTCTTTTATATAATTCTGAAGCAGTTCTTCATCACTGATGAACAATGATCTGTGGACAAGATCCTCGGTCTTTGCGATCAGGAGTGCATGGTTCATTTCTTCAAGAATTTTTCTTCCTGTATCAGTCCCTTTGAAGTCTGCATATTTATTATAATCAAAAAGAGCATTGGTTATGAATTTAGAATGGCTTCCTAATTCCTTGATAAAAAAGGCGTCGAGTTCATCATCATCGATTGTAATATTCTCCTGCTTGGCATAGATAAGTAAAAGCTGTTCTTCAATAAGTTTGTTAAGGGCAAGTTTCCTTATCTGAGACAGAGATAGATCCTGCCGGTCATTGTATTCCTCCATCGTCTCGGATAGCATAGCATAAGTTATTTTATGTGATCCTACAGTTGCTACCGTACTCGCACTAAGAGAAACAATACCTAGTAAGATCATCAATATAAAGATTTTTCTCATATAACTCCGGTCCTTAATTTTTTACTCTACGGGTTCTGCAAAATAAGATAATCTAACTCACCCTCCCGTCTTCGTTCAAGCAAATTGGAACTACGAACAGGCAAGCATTCCCTCTCCGGCAGCTGACGGAGGGATGATTTCAATTCCCCGTCTCTCAGCAAGAGAAGGGGTTAGGTTTATTAGGGCGTAGCTTTAGCGTAGACTGAGGATGAGTTGAATTAAGGATTTCTCCAAATATCTCTTCATTTTCAATTATACCCTATTATGCAGAACTCATTAATTTTTTACTCTTAACGTAATACTTTTAAATATGATGAAAATCGAGCAAGATATTTATTAATCTATAAAAACTTTACAAACTTCATGAAAATAGAAATTTTTACTGGAGAAAAAATAAGGGAATAATAATGAAAACAATTTTTTTTCTTTTCTTCAGTTTCATAATTATCGGTCTGATGTCTCTGGAACCACATTTTATGAATGATCCTGCGATCTCACCCGATGGGGAACAGCTATGTTTTTCCTATCTTGATGACCTCTGGTCGGTCGCTTCTGCCGGAGGTGTTGCATCCAGGTTGACCTCCACTGCAGGTAAAGACTGGAATCCGGTTTTTTCCCCTAGCGGCAAACATCTTGCTTTTAACTCCGATCGTGACGGTTGGACGGCGATTTATCTAATTGAATTTTCTAGTTTTCTGACTCAACCCGTATCCAAAGAAGGATTTCTTCTTCTGGATTGGTTTCCCGACGGCAAGAGTATGCTTGTCACTAGAGGAGAACCAGGCTTCAGATCAAAATTCTATCGGCTTCAACTCAATGGAGAGTATCAGGAAATTACAGCTTTCGGTAGTAATAATGCAACAGTAAACAAGAAAGGGGACAAGATCCTTTTCGATCGTGGTGGACTTATTTACCGGGAATCATATCAGGGCAGTTTCAACGGGGAACTCTGGGAATATAATATCGGAGAAAAAGAGTTTATCAGGCTCACTAGAACAGATCTGACGGAACAATATCCCTGCTATTCCAGGGATAACAGCGCAATATATTTTTCCGCATCCGATGGAGATAATTTTCAGTTATACCGCGTCATGGAGAGAGATTTCTCAAAAACTGAAAAATTGACCAACTTTCCGGAATGGTCTGTTCGGGATCTCAGTATTTCAAAGGAAAAAGACAAGATCGCTTTTGTCTTATTCGATGAACTCTGGATCTATGAAGAGGATAATCAAAAATCAAAGAAAATTGAGATAGAAATAAACGAAAATCTGCTGACACATCAACCGCGTAGGGAAGATGTTAAATACAAAGCAGATAAGTTTGCGGTTTCTCCATCAGGTGACTGGATTGCTTTTTCCTATAAATTTGATCTTTTTGCAATTCCGGAAAAAGGTGGAGATGTTATCCGGATTACTTCCGATCAGAAAGGCATATCGGATCTGCAGATCCTGAGTGACAATAGAACCATTATTTTCACCGGTTATCGTAAAGGTTTACCACAACTTTTCCGGGTCAATATAGAAGATCCGGATAATATTGAATACATAAAATGGTCAAAAGACAAGTATATAAACTGGATAAAAGCTTCCCAGAATAGGGTTTTTATTAAATATTCTGATGAGGAAGGCAATTCCAGGATCGCTTTTGCCGACAGCAGTTGTAGTAAAATCAGAGATCTGGTTGAAGACAAATATATACGGAATGAATTAAATCTCAGTCCTGATGGGAAATATATTGCTTATAATGAGATACGTCCGGGTGCATGGACAAGCCATATAAACCTGCATGACATCGATGATGATATTGCCCGGATAGCCTACAGCAGTGATGAACGTCTGGAAAATATCTTCTGGGGAAAGGATTATAAATCTCTCTTCTTTACCAGAGATGATGAGATCTATCGTCAGGATCTCCTTGCTAAAGAGGATTTTTACCGGGAAGAAAATCACTGGCAGGAAATATTAAGCGGTGAAATCACAAAAAAAACAAAGCCGGATTCAACAGTCATCGATTTTGAAGATCTGGGAGTGAGGGTTGAGAAAATATTATCCCGATCGGGAAATAATGTTGTTGTACATGTTCTGAACGATTCCATTTTCTATTTTCTGAACACTTTTGAAAAAAAATACACATTAAGAAAATCAGATTATTTTGGTAAAAGCGATAAAAGCGTTTTCACTTTTTCAGATGAACCTGAAAGTATTAAATTCGATGAGATTAATAAATGCTTTTATTATATTGAAAATGAAAAACTGAAAAAATTGATTCCGAACAGTAGAACAACTGAGTTGATCGAGATTGATTTCAAATATGTTTATGATTCTCACCAGCTTAACAAAGATATTTTTGACCAGGTCTGGCTGGAATTTGGTCACGGTTTTTATGATCCCGAGATGCATGGTATCGACTGGAAGAGAATTTACAATAAATATTCCGGTTACCTCGATCATGTTTTCCGGTCCAACGAATTGAAATTGATCATTTCAGAAATGATCGGGGAGGTCAATGCATCCCACACTGGATTTTATCCACGTAAGGATAATGAACTTTCTACTTATTCCCCTGCTTTTTGTGGATTTGTCCTGGATGATAAAATCTTCCCGGATCAGGGTTTCTATATCAAAGACGTTTACAGAAAATCAAAACTGGTTCAGGTTTATAATATTGAGCCAGGTGATGTTCTATTGCAGGTCAATAACGAGCCGGTAGGAGTTGGATTACCATTTTATCCCCAATTTATTGATCTAATTGGAGAAAAGATAAAACTGGAAATAGAGAGTGAAGACAGTCTTAAAACGATTTCGGTTGAGGGTTTTAACAAACGAAATAATAACAGATTATATTATGATCATTGGGTTTATGAAAGAGGAGAGAAAGTAGAGGAGCTGTCCCATAGTAAAATCGGGTATCTGCATATTCGATCCATGTCCAATTCCAATTATGATAAATTCCTTCAGGATCTGTTCGCGGAGAATTACGACAAAGATGCCTTGATCATAGATGTTCGTAATAACGGTGGTGGTTACATCCATGATAAACTGATAGAAGTTCTGACTAAAAAACCCTATGCAAAGGTTACCAGAAGATATAATAACGGAATCGAGTTGAAATCGCCCTCGAAACTCTGGGATAAACCGATTGTTTTGCTGATTAACGAATATTCATTCTCGGATGCGGAGATCTTTCCTTATGTATTCAGACATTATGATCTGGGGAAGATCATCGGAGTTCAGACCAGCGGTTCTGTAATTGGGACGGGACACCATTATTTCATGGATGGATCAAGTATGAGAATGCCTCGGAACGGATGGTTCACAATCGATGGAATCAACCTGGAAGGAAATGGAGTAGAACCTGATATTGTTGTTATACCTTCACCCGAAGATCTGATAAATGATAATGATGTTCAACTTCAGAGAGCTGTGGAGGAATTATTAAAGGAACTGAGCGATTAAGGACTTGATAAAATATTTAATCCGAGAATCTCTTTGTATTTAGCATGAGTGGGCTTCAGATATGAAATATGGATTTTTCAGGGTTGACTATCTGTTATAATCTCATAAACTTTTTTCTCGAAAAATACAACCCTAAAACCATATTACTTTTAAAGCGAAGTCTGATATGAATATTTCCGTTATATAATTTTTTTGTTACTTTTTAATGTGAAAATTGAATTATTGAAGACAGAATTTCATTACTGCTTCCAATATGTACTCAAATTAGAAAGAATAACCTAACATAATAGAAATCACACTATTTTTGACATCAACATCTTCTTCTGAATCTGGTATAGTAGATAATCCTAGATTATATCGACCATCTACAGAAATATTTCCGAAGTTTACTCCAGCACCAAAAACTAATCCAAAATCAGTAGATTTTACATCTAATCCAAGATCTTTCAGATCACCATCTTCAGATTGACCAACTACTTCAATTTCATACTTCGCATTTAAGTTAATACCTAATACAGGTCCAATAAAAATATTCGGTTTAACATTGTTTTCTA
>JAUVIJ010000198.1 GCA_030592835.1 Candidatus Cloacimonadota bacterium
ACTATGACAGATATGAAAAAAGCCGAAGAATTCATCCGTAAGAACTGTGTTGCCGACGATTTCACCCTTTGGATCAATCAGAATCAAAGCCTTCAGGTTCGATTTGCCCAGAATGCAATAACCCAGCATATAAGTGGTGATAATACAAGAATACGATTAAAAGTCGCTTATGATAATAAGACCGGATCGGCCAGTATTAATCAGATCGATGAAAACTCTCTCAGGGAAATGATCTCAACTGCTCAGACCATAGCCAGGTTAAATCAGCCTGATCCGGAGTTTGTCAGTAGTGCTCAAACTGAAACCTTGCCTGAAGTCGATAATTTTTCCCGGATCACAGCAGATCTGAAGGTGGAAGATGTAGTCAATGGCATTATTAAATGTGTTCAGAACGCAGAGAAAAAATCCGCTCAAGTCTCAGGAATTTCACAAAAATACATCAGTAATTCGATCATTGCTACCAGAAACGGATTCTATGGTGATGAATCCAATACCGTCTTTTCCCATTCCATGACCTTGAAAAAAGGTGATGTGGAAACCAAGGTTTCCCGCTCGGTAATGGATTTCCAAGACTACGAAATGGAGAAAGAAATCAGCAATCTGAACCAGCAGTTTGACTCCCTGCAGAAACCCGTGCCTATGCCAACTGGTAAGTACTCTGTTATCATGAGATCAGCAGCAGTCTTGAACTGGTTGATCTTCCTTATCTGGACCCTGGATCTACGTAATTCTGATGAAGGTCTGACTCCTTTTACCGGTCAGATCGGAAAAAAATTCATGGGAAAAAAATTCAGCCTGAAATCATTACTCAGAGAACCGGGAGTGGTTGCTCATAAATATATTATGGATGGCGTTCCTGCCAGAGATATTACCTGGGTCGATAAAGGTGTCCTGGAGAATATGGGCGTTAGTAGATATTATGCCAGGGAAAAGGATATTAAACCTGCAATGGTCTATAACGTTATTGTTGATGGTGAAAATATCTCCGAAGAAGAGATGATGCAGAAAGCCGGAAGTGGATTTATCTTAAATCGGCTCTGGTATATAAGGCCTGTCGATCGAAAAACTGGTGAAATGACCGGTCTTACCAGAGATGGTGTTCTTTATTTCGAAGATGGCAAAATCAAACATTCTGTTAACAATTTCCGCTGGAATGATTTTCTGCATGATCTTACCAGGAGAATATCAGCATTGGGTAAATCGGTCTCCCAGGAATCTTATGCGAAGGTTCCCCCCATGTTGATCGATGACTTCAATTTTGTAGATGTAACTACATTCTAAGCAACTCTTAACGGTTTGAATATGGCTAAAATCGTATATGGATTATCAGGAGAAGGTTCCGGTCATTCGTCCCGCAGTCGGGAAATGATCTCTTTTCTGATATCGAGAGGACATGAAGTCAAAGCAGTTTCTTACGACCGTGGTTTCCATAACCTGAAAGATGATTTTGATATCATGGAAGTCACAGGATTAAGAATGATCAACAAAGACAATAAAATATCCATAACCAAGACTTTTGCTGAGAATTTTAACAATATTTCGAAAGTATTCGAATCATCGGAGAGCGTAAAGCAGAAGATATTCAAAGATTTCAAACCTGATCTGGTCATTACTGATTTTGAACCGATGACCGCTTATCTGGCAAATTATTTTGATCTACCTTTGATCTCTATCGATAATCAACATCGTTTTCGTTATATGGAATTTCCCTGCCCTCATGACATGAAAACTGAAGCTGTTTTTGTAGAGAATCTGATCCGGGCAATAGTTCCCCGATCCAGTATCTCCCTGATCATAACTTTTTATTTCAGTAAGGTAAAGAATCGGAGAACTTTTCTTTTTCCACCTATCCTGCGCCAGAAAATCCTGAACACCAGAACTGAGAAAGGAAATCACATCCTGGTTTACGTCACTCAGGCCTATGAGCAGCTTCCTGAAGTCCTGAAAACCTTTGAAAGAGAAGAGTTCCATATTTATGGTTTCAATCGTGAGGGTAAGGATAAGAACCTGATCTTCAAGGGTTATGACAGAGAGGGATTCCGTTGTGATCTGGCATCCTGTAAATGTGTAATAGGTACAGCCGGTTTTACTCTGATAACCGAATCCCTTCATTTACGCAAACCTTACTGTTCGATTCCTGTACAGGGTCAATTCGAACAGGTCATGAATGCGATCATGCTGGAAGAACTCGGGTATGGGAAAAAAGTTTCAAAACTGACCCGTGAAACGATTTCTTCTTTTCTTTATGATCTTCCGGATTATGAAAGAAAGATCCAGGGTTATCAGGTAGAAGATAATAAGAAAATCAAAAGCATGCTGGATGAACTGCTTGCTAACAAGCAAAAGCTGCTGAAGGAATATCACGAAAAAAGACAGTTAACCTTTTGGAACAAAGTTTCCGAACCAATTCAGACTGATATTATTTGATAAATTTTAAAACTATATATTACATTCAGGACAGGTTCTCTGATTTAAAGATACTGGATTAAGTCCAGATGATGCAGTAGGGGTTTATAATTCTTTACGCCAACGGCGGATAATATCTTCAAATTCAACATCCTTCCATTCTTTTTTCCATTCATCAAAAAATTTCACACTCTGAGATTGAGGTTCCGGATCGGGTTTGCTGATCCTTGCAACGCAGGGAAGCAATACTGAATCCCCGGTCAACACGAATTCTCCGGGAGCAAGATTTGGCAAGATATCCGCGATATTGCTGGACATGTCAGACATCAGGTTTTTGATATAATTCTGATCATCGATGTTGGTCAGCCTGAGAGCAATGAAATTATTACACTGAGCAAAGATTGTTTCTGACACTTCTGAAGGTCTCTGGCTGATAACCATCAGGCTAAGACCATATTTTCTACCCTCTTTCACAATTTTTTCCAGAGATTTTTTGGATGCCAGGTGTCTCACTTCATCGACCCTCGGAGCATAATTATGGGCTTCCTCACAAACTATCATTATGGGAATATCATTCAACAATTCCCGGTAATGTTTGATCTTGGAGATATGAAAACAGAAATCAAAGATCAGTCGGGAGATCAGACTAACGGTTATGTTCAGAACCTCGAAAGGAATTCCGCTGAGGTCGACAATAGTTATGTTGGATCTGTTAAAATAACCCATGAACTGTTTAATTATATTTTCAAAATCTTCAGATAAATAAGGAGAACCATCGGGTTTAGTGGGGTTGAAGAGGAATTTGAGACGTTTATCCATAAGTTTTGTTTCCAGGTTGAGTATGAATTTGTCAAATTCTCCGTGGAACGGTCCCGGAATCGCTTTATTGGCATCGTTGTCCGAAGTATGAGTAAAGATATGAACTTTATCGAAATAGACCTGTTTACGATCTACGATCAGTGTTCCATCCTCAAATTTAGGTTGATTTTCCCAATCCAGTTTACCAATAACCTCATTATTAAGATTTTCCATAAAGTTTCGTACTTCCACTGTATCGAAATAGATGGGTGTATCATAAGTTACATCCCTAACACCGGGGTTATGCCGTTCTTTATTCATAATCACCGCATTTCTGAACTGGGCTCTCTGATCATGGGCATTAGCCTCGTTAGGATCAATGAACATGGATTCCAGTTCATCGGCGTTCATCAGCCAGTATGGCAGAATCAAATTTGCCTCATTCAGTATATTAAGCTCAAAATCAGCATCATCTTCCAGAGTAAAAGCCGCTTTGTACTCCGAGTGAAGATCGAAAATAATAATATGCGCGTTGTTCTGCTTTTCT